>NZ_MOWQ01000021.1:0-29498 GCF_002095565.1 Leuconostoc sp. BM2
AATTATTACAACAATCACCGGATCAAACAAAAACTCAATGGTTTGTCGCCGGTTCAATATCGACAACTCACCACTGAGTCTGTTAGTTAATTAATTTTATTTTGTCCAACTATTGGGGTTCACTTCAAAACAGTTGTGTTTTTATTTGTCATACTGATTCAAAAAGTTGGTCACTTTTTGTCGATAAGCTACGGGATGATCTGGAAAACTTTGCACATGTTTTGAACCACTCGTCACCCACAACTTTTTTGGCCCCTTTGTTGCCGCGTAAAGCTGATAGACCATACGTGTGGGTACGAAAGTATCTTTGTCACCATGAATGAACAACATTGGTCGTTTATTTTTCGCAACCTGTTTCAGTGGACTAGCCTCACTATATGAGTATCCAGCTCGCACTTTGGAAATACCAGATACAATGTTAACAATAGGAAACCAAGGTAAGCCATACATGTCTCCGGCTTCATGTTTCACTTCTGCCAGAACGCTAGTATATGACGAATCTTCGATAAACGCTTTCACTTGTTTTGGCAAATCGTGTTCACCAGAAACATTAACAACAGTTGCTGCACCCATACTCATACCGTACATGACAATATTAGACTGTTGTCCATTTTTCTTTAGAACCTGATTAATCCAACCAATATAATCTCGTCGATCCGTCCAACCGTATCCAATTAATTTACCCTGTGAATCACCATGTGCACGGTTATCTGGAATCAACACATTATATCCAAGATCGTGAAATAGTTCGCCGTAAATGGCCATCGTTGTTTTATTATTATGCCAACCATGTGCCAAAATTGCAGTTTTATTTGTCGGCTGACTGGCTGTCACATACCAAGCATCAAGTGTCAGCCCATCTGAAGTTTTTTGCGTCCAAGTCGTTTTATGACGTGCTAAAAACTTGTGCTCATAATCATAAACAGGACTGGATTTTGTTCTAAGTGCATCTGGTTTATTTGCTGCGGGATTACGAACTTCTGCAACATGAAAAAAATACATAGACGCTGATAATAATAACAGCATGACTAAGGTTACCAGACCAATTACCCACTTATAGACACTTCTCATGACTCACATTCTCCTCGAATTCAATCTTTTTATTTTACAACTTAATTGTATAGGGGGCAAATATGTTGATTCCCCCTATTTTGAATCCTTTCAGAAAATGCCATGTTATTCTCCTCATAATCTCACATATCCAATTTTTTCAAACAATGTTATCATAAGGTAACGATAAAAATAAATTGAGGTATTCATTCATGTCTTATTCACAAACTTGGGATTTAGAAAGTATTTTCCCGGGTGGTATCACATCACCGCAACTCACTCAAAAATACGAACTCATCACTTCTCAAACACAAGACTTCGCGACAAAAGTTGACGCATACCGTGCATCTGATGATAAGGATTTCGACCAATTAGCTAACTTAGCTGATTTAGCACAAACAATTAGTGCTGGTATTGGCACAGCTGGCATTTTCGTTAATGGTTGGTCATCTGTTGATTATGGTAATAGTGTTTATGCACCTCATTTTGATAAATTAGGTAACTTGTGGGTTGCTTTTTCAACGCCACTCAACCGCTTCCAAAAGCTGTTATTACAATTAGATGATGCAACCTTTGCTACGGCCATTAAAACACAACGCTTATCACCAATTGCTTTCTATTTAACAGAGCTACGTACCGATGCCAAACGCCTTTTGGATGACAGCACTGAGTCGCTGATCAATCAATTTGATCTTGATGGTCAGCAAGCATGGTCCCAACACTATGACACCATTTCGGCTTCACTCTCAATGAACTACACTGACGAAACGGGCAAAACACGACAAATTTCCGCCGGCCAAGCGCTTAATATGCTAGATGGTGAACCAAATAATGAGACGCGTGCCAATATTATGGCTAATTATGAGAAAATGTGGGGTAATGCAGAAAACCTCACTGCCGACACGCTTAACCATTTGGCTGGATTCAGATTAACTAATCAGAAAGCACATCAGCGTCAAAATTATTTAGAGCAACCTTTGGAAATGAATCGCATGTCTGAAGAAACTTTAAAGGCGATGTGGCATGTTGTTGACAACAACAAAGGCATGTTCAAGCCCTACTTTGACCGTAAAAAAGCCTTGCTTGGTCTCTCGCAATTGGGTTGGCAAGATCAAGTTGCACCGCTCACAAACATCGGTGATTACAGTCCTAAAGAAGTCTCTTACGATGAAGCAGCACAATTTATTATCACGCAATTTGGTAAGTTTTCACCTAAAATGGCTGATTTTGCCAAAATGGCATTTGAAAATAATTGGATTGAATCTGAAAACCGCCCTGGCAAACAACCGGGCGGCTACATGGAATCTGTCCCTGATTTACATGAATCACGCATTTTTCTAACTTATACTGGATCAGTCAATGATGCCGCAACGATTGCCCATGAGTTGGGACATGCTTTTCATTCTGCTCAACTTAATGATTTGCCGTTCTGGCGTGATGCGTATGCAATGAATGTCGCTGAAACAGCTTCCACTTTCGCTGAACTTATTGTCAATGACGCTAACGTAAAAGTAGCAACGACTGATGCTGAAAAAGTGGTCTTGTTAGACGCCAAAATGACTAATCCTATTGCCATGTTCTTGAACATTCATGCGCGTTTCTTATTTGAAGATGCGTTCTATACGGAGCGTCAAAATGGTGTTGTCACACCGCAACGACTGAACGAATTGATGGATGAAGCACAAAAAAGCGCCTTTGATGGTATGCTAGATACGCGACACCCACATTTCTGGTCTTCAAAGTTACACTTCTTTATTGATTCAGTCCCATTTTATAATTTCCCGTACACTTTCGGTTATCTCTTTTCAGCCGGTATTTATGCACAAGCACAAAAAGATGGTGATAATTTCGAGGATAAATATATTGCGTTGCTTCGTGACACAGCAAATATGACATCAGAAGAATTAGCTCAAAAACATTTAGGTGTTGATCTGACTAAGCCAGATTTCTGGCAAGCTGGTGCTGATTTGGTTAAAAAAGATATTGATGAATTTTTGTCGCTATCTGAACAATTTATAAAGTAAAAATCAAATTAAAGAGGCCCAACGTGTTAAACATGTTGAGCCTCTTTTAATCTTTATGAATTTTGTTGCCACTTTATCACTGCGTCTGCGACGTTATCAGCTGCACTAATCATGCTAATAACAGCCACGCCATTGATACCAGTCGCATAAATATCATCTATATTTTGATTTGAAATACCACCAATAGCGACGATTGGCCAATCACTAATGCTTTTAATGTGTCTCAAGCCTTCAAGACCAATTGGTGGATTAGCATCAGCTTTTGTCTTCGTCGCAAATATTGGTCCAACACCAATGTAATCAATTCCCGATACACCTTGAACACGATGAAAATCAGCTTGCGTCGTCACGGACACACCAACAAACATACCATTGCAAGCACGCACATTTTCAATGATATTACCATCCTTTTGACCAAAGTGCACACCATCAGCGTGAATTTGGTGAGCTAATGGGATATCATCGTCGATGATTAGAGGCACGTGATACTGGCGTGTTAAGTCGCGTACACGCTCTGCCACACGATATTTTTCAGCGCCTTTTAATGCGCCATCACCTTTTTCACGATATTGAAAAGCAGTAATACCATATTTCAAAGCGGTTGTTAAAATATCAAAAAATTGTGATTCGTTTTCCACATTTTGAGTGCCTAAAACAAAATAACGTCGTAATATTAACGGATTAAATGTCATGAAGTACCTCAACTGTATCTTCTGTCACCAATTTGGTCCCATGGTTAAGTGGCCCATGCCCGTGTCCAACAGCAATGCCATCACGAATTGTGGCGTCAACGTATCTTTTCCCATGCAAAATCGCCACATCTAAAGTTTTCCCAAGCGCTAATTGTGCTGTAATCGCTGCCGAAATAGTGTCCCCAGTGCCGTGGGTACGCTCCGTAAGAACCCGCTGACTTGCCAACCAGAAATCTGTCCCATCAGCCAATAAGACGTAATCCTCAATACGTGATGACTGCCCATGACCTCCTTTCAATAAAACATTTTTGGCGCCTAATTTTTGAATCGCCTTAGCTGCACGTTGCATGTCTTGCCGATTATTAATCGCTTGACCACTTAAAATTTCAGCTTCTGGCATATTAGGCGTTACAAGTTCTGTTAGCGGTAACAATAAACTTTTAACGGCAGCCACTGCATCAGGATTAAGCAACTTTGCGCCACCTTTCGCGACCATTACCGGATCTAACACATATTTACCAAAATCAAAATTTTGCAAGCCTTTGGCAATAAGCGCTACTGTCTCTGCGTTTCCGAGCATACGAGTTTTGGTTGCTTTGATAGCTAAATCATCAGCGATTGATTGCATTTGTGACCAAATCATATCAGGTGGTGTCATCAAAACATCTTGAACACCCAATGTATTTTGCGCTGTTAAAGCGACAAACACATTAGCACCATAAACACCCTGTGCAGCAAATGTCTTTAAATCAGCGCTAATACCAGCACCGCCACTACTATCAGCACCAGCGATTGTTAATACTTGTGGTGTTTCATTGCTCATAAGTATTGCACACTTTCAGTCATAAATGTCGCTACTTCCTCACTTGTAATTGCAGCAAGTTCATCTAGCAATTGCATACTATAAAAACCTGGTGTCGTGATTTGATGGCTGGCTTTGAGGCCAGCTAACTTAAACGTTGCCATCGTGTACGTGACATTTTCCATAGTGAGTGATTCAGCCACAAAAGCACCAATCATGGACGATAATGCATCACCAGTTCCCACATTAGTTGATAATAATGGCACGTCTGTCTCAATGACGGCAGTTTGATGCCCATCGCTAATAACATCTTTAGCACCACTTAACGCAATTATGGCACCAGTCTTTTCCGCTGCTAATTGTGCGATGGCAATTACATCACCACTACCAGTGGCGTCAATGCCTTGACTGTCAAAATCAATATCGGCAAACCACGCGATTTCCGCTGCGTTACCTCGAATAATATCAACATGCCCTTCTCGCATCAAAGTCTGCACGGCCTTGCTACGAAAAGGTACTGCAACAGCAACTGGATCCAAGATAACAGGTTTATCTAAGTTAGTAGCGACCTTTGAGAGCGTTACAATATCTGATAATTCATTGGCCTTAAGCGTACCAATATTAATGACAACGGCATGTGCAATTTGACATAAATCATTAAATTCACTAACTTCGCGACTCATAAGCGGCGAAGCACCAATAACATTCACTACATTGGCTACGAATTGTGGGGTAACAAAGTTAGCATAAGTCAGAACAAGCGGTGATTGTGTCCGTACATTTTTAATTGTCATTAGTATTGACTCCCTTTTTCATAGGCATTCCGCCAAAATTTTAGTTCAAATTGATACGATTTTTCAAAAATAGCGACATCTAGTTGACTGTCTGAATGGTCAACAATCTGCCAGTAATAGGTTACCAAATCATGATATTGTTTACTGGCGTAATATTGCTGCCAACCATTGTTTGTTTGATGTGCCAGTGCTTTAGCTATAAAATAATAGGATTCCACACAAGGTAAGGTTGCCATGATTGCTGACATAGCACCTTTTTGAGCAGCTGCACGCATATGATTAACATAGGATTGCCCAACCAAATCTAAAGACTTTGAGGCAACAGCATCCACTAGACTAAGGTGTGCTTGTCCCTCATCGTCGCTTGTCGGTCTGGTTAAATGTAATGATTCATCAATTTGATCAACGATAGGCATAAAAGCTTCGATATAACTGGCATCTTGAGCCGTATAATAATCTGCTTGATGCTTGGTTAATGAGTTATTACCAATTGCTTTCACGAAAGGCTCAGCCATGATTTGAGGCATAAACTGTTCTCTAATTGTTTGTAGTGAGGTCATGTTTTCTCCATAATAGGACACAAAAAGGCCGCGAACCCACTCCAAGAAGATGCGTTCACGGCCAGTAATCAACATTTAAAAAACACTAGCTTATGCAACATATCTCCCTGCGTACGTACTAACGTCATCAGGTTCAATGGGTATTTCTCAGCCAATCGGCACCCCAGATATTTTATTCATTTCAAGATAAGTGTAAACGAATGCCACCAGATAATCAACCCCACCATTCAGGATCAACATCTCTCATTTGATGTTTCAGTGACAATTGCGAATCACTTGTAACACGTTGGTAAGTCGTTGTGTAGGGATTTTTCATCAAATTAATCATTTGCTGATACTGTGTACTTTTCAAAAAATCAGCTAATTGACTGTGATTTTGCCAAAAAGTCCACAACATATAATCTGCTTTACCATTATCATTTTGAGCCACAACACCGGCAACATTTACTAACTTACCAATTAGTTTATCATTATCATCTTTAGCCTGAAAGGCAATTTGATGAATCACACGGCCAGTTAATTGACCATTAATATAACGACTATCAAAGCCTAATGGCCGTTGAAATTGTTGGACAATTTCTGGCGCATCCAAAATCAAAACATTCGAACCCGCCAATTGTGATACCTTGCCGAGGTAAAACACGTTGTCTGGATTCGCTGTTTGAAGTGCTAATAATTCTGAAACTGACTGTTCTGGTGCAAGTACAAGATTAATTTTCATAAGAATGGCTCCTTTAACATTGTGACGACATCTGGTGAAAGCCGAACTGCATTACGCTGAATAAACTGTTGGACGCCTTTAAACGTTGTCAGATCAACTGTGGGTGTCATAGCGTCTGATGCAACTAATGCTTTTGCATAGACAATATCTGAACGTGTCATCATCGTCATGCCCCATGGCTCGCTCAGCAACAGTGATTCCCATTGATCAGTTAATAATGCTTCAGCTCTTTTGAACCGATTGTCTTTGGCAATAAAACTACTCAGATCTGTTGGATTTAATTTCATAGGGTCAACACCTTTCCAATTTGATTAGGCAAACTGAGTTGTTGCTCTTCTGGCAGTATCCAATAAACACGACGATACTGTGACATAATCGGTGATGTTTCACCGTCACCATCAGTTAGGATAATCACTGTTGTCGTCTCACGAGGTGTTTTTTGTTTATCGAGATAGTCAAAAATACTTTGAAATGCCGTTCCCCCGCCAGCACGGCGCTGCCAATGATTGATATTTTTAATCACTTCAACTGCTGTATCAAATGAAAACACGCGGACTTTAGCATCAAATTGTTGTGTTATTTGCATCACATTGGCTAGGAATTTACCCACTAGTCTATCACTAATAGAAGCCGAATTGTCGACAAATACCAAAATTTCATTTTCGTACGTACTAATTTCACCAAATAAGTCCATTCGATAGGCTTGGCGCCGATTAAATCGTGCACGTGATGGTTGCTTTTGATTAGGTACTTGGCTTACCCCTGTTTTGAGGATTTGACGCCAATTTTTTTTAGGCACCACCACCGCGGAAATCTGTTGTATGACAGCACTAGCCAAGTGACCTCGCCCAGATTTTTGTGCATCTTCATTGGCTTGGCGAATGACTTGTTCAAGTGCCGATTTAGCCTCATCAGACTCATCGCCAACACTCGCCCAATCACCGTGGCCGTCGACGTCACCATGAGCAGGCATATCATCTTCAAAACGACTGATTAAATCAATATAAGTTTGCGAATCTTGATAAGGCGCAAACCATTCGCCGTACACATCAAACAACATTTGCAAAGTCACAGCCGTTGGTAACTCACCTAATTCCTTAGGTAAATATTGATTAATCGCCACATCAGTCCCTAGATCAACAACTGATTTTGCTTGGTGCGTTGCAGCATAGCGAACTGGGTGTTCCCAAATAACATGCAGTGATTCATGTGCCAATGCAGCAGCAATCTGATTATATGTGCTGAAATTTTCCGTTAAACGTGCTGGATTGATTACTAAGTACCAACGATGATTTTGCCATTTTAATGCCAAAGGATGCGGTGCTAACAGGTTCATTTCGCGGGTTAAATTCATGACAATGTTGCCATATAGTGGTGAAACATCGAGTAAGGTTTTAATACCACCTAATATTAAATTATCCGTTTCATCCTTTGTTATCATCTGGTCGCAATGTCCATAATTTGTTGATACAACACGTTTGCATAGTGTTCTTCTGAATTGTATAAATTATCTAAAATTGGAGCATTTGTCATTTGCTTAACCAGTGCATATTGCCCATCTGGTGCCACCAATTGTAGTAATTCACTAAAACGTGCAGCGTTATTATCGTGTGTCATATCTGCCGTCAATAACAATGTTTTCATCACTGTCATTTTTTGAATTTCTGAATAGCTTTCAAATTTGGAACGAATGGTTAAAGGTACTTTAGGTCCGTCTGGTTTTGAGTCAAAGACTTCTTCGGCAGTTAAGCTAGGCGTTTGTTCGCGTACAAATCGAACAAATTGTGTTGCCACTACTTGACCTAAATCACCCGCCACAATATCAAATAACAAATCTTCTTGCTGACGATTAGATAGCCTAAGCAATTCAAAAAGATCATCCGACACACGTTGCCAAGCACGTGGGGTTGGATTCAAATCAACTTCACGCACGTCAGGATACAACAAACTAGCATTTTCAGCGATAAACCTGCGCACCAAATCATGAATATTGGGCCGTTGATCCCCTTTAGCAGCCCATGCTAACCAATCTTTCACTGATACGCTCATCACTAATCTTGTTGTCCGATCCTTAATTGCGGCATCAGAAGTTTGCACCGCGTATTCAGATGTCTCAAATCCATGCATACTATCATCTGGATTTTCTGCCAAAATAAGGAAAACATTTTCGGGCAAAACTAGATCATTAATCTGTCGTTGTAACACTAAATTCATGAGTTCGGCCTGAACAGCTTGTGAACCACGATTGAATTCATCTAAAAACCAAATAATTGGTTGACTCGGTACCGCTTCAGCATGCTGAATAATTTGAATCAGCGTATGTGTGTAGCCAAATTTAACGTCAGCAAGTTGCCCATAATGTTTAGTTTGCAAAAACGCGCTTTCAGTCAAGGGCGGTATTGGAATCGCCAAATCGCCTTTTTCTGACAGAGAAACCACCGTTGTAAACAATTGCGCATTCATTTGCTTTGCCACATCGCTCACTAAAGCAGACTTGCCAATGCCTGCTTCTCCAACAATATTAGGCACATTACCGCCTCGTAATATCAGTGGGACTGCCGTTAATAATTGTTGATAAGTTAAACTCATAATGAACCTCATTCCTAACTATATTTTACCGCAATCCAAACAATCATGCTAAAATGAAGATATGACAAAAAAAATTCTAATTCTCGGTGCTAATGGTCAAATTGCCAAATTAGTGGTTACTATGTTAGCCAATACCGACACACAATTAAAGCTCACCTCTCTTCACGCCAAACCAGCCCAACATATTACCAAGCTAGATGCAGCAAATGAAGCTGATTTGGTGACGGCATTAAAAGATATTGACATTGTCTACGCCAATATTGGTGCCGAAGGCCGTCAAAAAAATGTGGCTAATGCGTTGGTCAATGCCATGCATACTGCTGGGGTGTCTCGCCTGATTTGGATCGCAACAATTGGCATTTACAATGAGTTGCCACCTAAGCAAGCTGATTTGTGGCGCAATATTTTAGGTACTCCCGAAAACGAAAACAGCTATATTGGCGATCAAGCTGTTGCCGCGCAACGTATCACAGCATCTCAACTCGATTACACCATTATCAGGCCAAATGAACTCACCGATGACAATAAGATGCAACAACTTAACTTTCAAACTGATCCACACGAAGAAATTATTGGTGGGCCAATCACACGCACCAGTGTCGCCGAATTTGTCACGCAACTCATCAACAATCCCGACCAATACATCGCTGAATCAGTTGCAATTTCATCAACTCACTAAACTTGATAATCATAAAAAGGTTCCAGAATGAATTGCCTTGACTAAGCAAATTTTTCTGCCCTTTTTTATTAGCAAGTTATTATTTTTAGGAACACTCATTTATGAAACACACTTTAAAACGCTACACACTGGCACCATTAGCACTCAGCTTTTGGATCCCCCTACTGATTATGTTAGCTTATTTTGCCTATCGTCACATGGCACCATTTGGCACCAGCTCAATTTTAACAGTAGATCTCGGTCAACAATACATTGATCAATTTACAGCATTCAAGCATACCTTACTGCAGCATCCTAGCAGCTTTTTTTACTCATTTTCTAATGCCTTAGGCGGAGATATGCTGGGTGAATGGGCTTATTATTTAATGAGTCCTTTTAACCTTATTTTTCTAATGGTTCCTAACGCCTCACTCCCTAGCGCCATTCTACTCGTCACTGTGCTCAAATTTGGGGCAGCTGGCCTATCAATGGCTTATCTATTGCAAAAATTGCACCTGCAACAACATTACTATGTCACTTTGTTCGCGGTTAACTACGCACTATCTGGTTGGTTCATTGCAAACGACTTAAATTTGTTATGGCTCGACACCGTCATTTTACTGCCATTGGTAATTTTGGCACTTGAACGTTTGTTTTATCAACAATCTTGGTGGCAATATAGCCTTCTGCTTGGTGCCAGTATTATTTGTAACTATTATATTGGCTATATGGTCGCCATCTTTATCGTGTTGTATTTTTCTTGGCGCTTGACTTGGCCAAATATTAAACATCGTTGGCTAATTTTGAGACGATTTATTATTAGTTCAGCTATTGGTGGCGGCCTATCAGCATGGATAATTTTACCGACTTATTTTCAGCTCAAATTAGGCAAAACGCAGTACAATTCTGATTTTTCTTTCAAGTTTGATAACAATCCTTTACATCTTTTGTTTAAATTAATTCCGGGTAGTTTTAATTTTGACCAGATGCAAAATGGGCAAGCAAACTTTTATGTAAGTGCTTTCGTTTTAATCACACTAATAGCTTTTTTCACGACACGTGTTATTAAATTACGCGTCAAAATCGGGGCATTTTTACTGTTAGCCTTCTTAATATTAGCCACTACTTGGGCACCACTTACTTTACTATTCCACGGTTTTCAATACCCAGTTTGGTATCCATACCGTTTCAGTTTTTTGATTAGTTTCTTTGTCATTTATTTAGCTGCTATTAGTTGGCAGCCAACTTGGCGGCCACGACTGATGACAATTACTACTTTGTTAATCATATTTAGTGCAATTGCTATTTATGCCACACTCAGTGATGCTAAAATCAATTACATCAATCGTTCAAGTATTACTTTATTCATTGGCTTAGCCTTGCTAACATTAGCGCAGTTCACTTTTAAAGTTCATGACAAATTTTGGCTACCCATTTTAGTTGGCTTAACGTTATTATCCCTCACAGCAAATGTCGTTTTCACGCTAGACAACTTTTCTTATTTAACAAATACAGAGTATCAAAATACGATTAAAGCACTCACAGCGGATAAAAAGTTTCTAAAAAAAGACACCTCTTGGTATCGTGTAGCGCAAACATTTCAACGCACTCGTGGTGATGGCATGATGTTTGATTATTATGGCGGTGCCCATTTCAGCTCGGCTTTACCAAAGTCTACGCCAACTTTTTTTGGCAATTTTGGACAACCTGACGGCGATAATTATGTTGTATATAGCAATGGCAGTATCTTATCTGATGCACTGCTGGGCATGAAATATATCATCACCCCAAATGGGCAAGACAGTGGTGATGCTGGTCAACCTAGTCAACATTTAATTGGTTTTCGTCCGGACACCAGTAATTACAGTCTAAAAGCAACAACATCGACTACTAATATTTATCAGAATCACAATGCCCTACCCATAGCATTTGCAGCCAATTCTGGCGCGCTTAATACCAAAATGCTTTACAATAATCCTTTGCAAAATCAGGGTAATCTTTGGCAAGGCTTAACCGGTGATTCAACGTCGCCAGTTGACACAGATAATTTTCAAAAAGCCATTGGCCATAATGTCAAAGCACCAACAACGATTACAAATGCGATCATAACACGTCAAAATGCGAGTCAACCTGCTAGTTTGGACTTGCAATTTACCCCAACAACTAATGATAGCTACTATTTGACCATTGGCAGTGGTCTGGATATTAAGAATTTTGACCTCCTAATTAACGGCAAGGTCATTACGCAATTTAGCTCTTATCGCCACACTGTTATTGTTAATCTTAATTCAAATGCCAAAAACAAGTTGCAGACAATCACATTTAGAATGAAAGATACCCAAACATTAGCCTTATCTAACGTCACCCTCTATCATGTCGATAACAATCGCATTGCAGACGATGCTAGCGAGTTAAAGCAGAATAGCCTTAAAATCACAAAACGGTCCGAACGACATATTCAGGGGACAATCACGACGACATCAACAAAGCCATTGATTATGACTACCATTCCCTCTGTTGCTGGGTGGCATATAGCAGTTGATGGCAAAACCGTTAAGGCCGACAAAGTGGCTAACTATTTTATCGGCATTAAAACAAAACCAGGGCGGCACACAATATCTATGACCTATACCCCACCATTTTTATGGTTGGGTCTTGCTACCACAACCATTGCGACAGTTATATTAGTAATATTTAGCAATTTATCTATTGCAAAAAAGGTCACCACATGATATGCTTTTTTCGTTATATTTTGCGAGAAAACACGCAAATTGAAAGGAAAAACACTTATGTCAGAAGAAAAAACATATCCAATGACAACTGAAGGTCGTGATAAGCTACAAGCTGAATTAGACGACCTCATTGCTAATCAACGCCCAGAAATTACAAAACGTATCCAAATTGCGCGTTCATACGGTGACTTGTCTGAAAATTCAGAATATCAATCAGCAAAAGATGAACAAGCCTTTGTTGAAGGTCGCATTCAAACCATTAAAAAGATGCTTGAAAACGTTGAAATCATTGATTCTAACGCAACTGCTGAGGACGAAGTTTCTCTAGGTAAAACCGTTACGTTTAAAGAATTACCTGATGAAGAACCTGAAACTTATACAATTGTAGGTTCCGTTGAGGCTGATCCACTAGCTGGTAAAATTTCAAACGAATCACCAATGGCAACTGCATTAATTGGTAAAAAGGTCAACGACACAGTCGCTGTGCCACTTCCAAACGGCATCAACATTAATGTTCAAATTTTAGAAGTTAAAAAATAACCATAAAAAAAGAAAGCGCCGTGCTTTCTTTTTTTTGTTGATTAATTGTTTTTGCGATACACCATGAGAGACAATGGCATAAAAATCGCAATGATGATAATACCACTAATGATAACCAGCGTTGCTTCAGTATTCCAGTAACCTGTTTTCATGATTGCCCGAATAGCACTAATCGTTATGGTCACAGGATTCAATTGCACAATGCTTTGTAAAAATAATGGCAATGTCCTGATTGGAATAACGGCATTTGATAGGAATGTCATCACCAATATAATGATCATGGAAAGGCTTCCTATCAATTCTGCATTTTTTACTAATAGACCAATCAAAACAAAGATCCAAGAAGTTGACCATCCAATAAATATTGCTAAAATTAAGACACAAGCAATCATTATTAGATTGACAGAGGGCCGCCATCCAATTGCAAACGCTGTTCCTAAGGAAATCAAACCGGACAACAACAATCGAAGTGCGTCACCAATAAGTTGACCAGCTAGCGGAACAAATGCAGAAATTGGTAGAGTTTTAAATCTATCAAAAATGCCACTATTAATGTCCTCTCGCAATTGCTGACCCGATCCCGCTGCCGCATTTAGAATGCTTTGAATCAAGATACCAGACACAAGCATTGGCAAATACGCATGCACACTTCCAGCAATCACACCGCCGAAAAGAAATCCAAACAAAAGTGTGAAGATAATTGGTTGAATAATAACATCACTCAGATTATCTGGATTATGCCACGTCTTGAACAAATTCCGATGTGCCATTGTTAAAGTTGTGCTCATAATACTGGCTTTTTGTTGATTTTTCATGATATATCTCCTCAATTTTTACCCACTGTCATTGATAAAAATACTTCATCTAAAGATGGTGCATCAATTTTAAAACTGCTTAGCATGATTTTAGATGCTAGGATTTTGTCCAAAATTTCAGACACTTTGTTAAAAGCATTATTGTCTAATATAACGGTTAGATTTCTATTTTCAACATTAACTGTTTTTCCTAAAACTTTTTCAATGATACTTTGCGTTGGAATGACTGACTCATTCTGCTCAACAGTCACTTTCAGCTGCAATCCACCGACAAGCTTTTTCAATTCACTTGGTTTATCCTCAGCTATTAACCTACCGTGATCAATCAATGCAATTCTGTCCGCTAACTGATCAGCCTCTTCCAAATATTGAGTGGTCAAAAGAACCGTGGTGCCATTTTTTACTAATTTTTGAATTGCTACCCACATTTGTGTACGTGTTCTCGGATCAAGACCCGTTGTGGGTTCATCCAAAAATAAAATACTGGGATTACCGATCAGACTAATGGCTAAGTCTAATCGTCGTAACATCCCACCAGAAAATGTTGAAACAGAATGATCTGCCGACTGAACTAAGTCAAAATCAACTAGTAATTCTTCTGAACGTTGATGTGCAGAATCACGATTTAATCCGTTTAATCTACCAAATAAAAACAAATTTTCTCGTGCACTGAGTTCTCTATCAATTGTTGCACTTTGCCCAGTAACACTAAACTGTGATCTCACCTGACGACTTTGAGAAATTGTATTCAAACCATTAATCATAATTTCACCTTGGTCTGGTTGCATAAGTGTAGTCATCATATTAATTAAAGTGGACTTACCAGCACCATTTGGACCAAGTAATCCAAAAATTTCACCTTTTTTCACATCAAAACTAATATCATTGACTGCAACATGTTGTCCAAATTTTTTTGAAATGTTTTTAACGCTTATCGCTACTTCATTTTCCATAACATATACCTCACTACATTTAATCAGGGGCCCTTGATTATTATTGTAAGGTCCCCTGATTAATTTGTCAAGTAGAATAGTGTATACTAAAATAATTGAGCGGAGGTTAACATCAATTATGGAACGCAAAATCAAGTCAGAATTAATTGCCGGAAAATTAGCCGAATACGAACAATTAACAAAAATATATGACGATATCGTGCAAGACGTCAAACCAAGACTGACAGTAGAAGGTCAAGGAAAGGTATTACTTGCTTTAGCAGATGAAGATCATTTATCTCAAAGCCAAATTTCGTCACGACTTGAAATCTCACCACAATCTACGGGTGAATTTGTTTCAAAATTAGCCAAGCGTGATTTAGTATCATTGAGCAAATCTGAAAAAGATAGACGAATCAATCTTGTTAGCTTAACGACAAAAGGACGAGAGGAAATTGAATCTTCTTTTCAAGAAGTACCAAAATTCATAACCGTCTTATCAAATGAAGAAATGGACCAATTCAATCGGTTAATGACCAAAATTATTGCTGCTATGTATGAAGATATTGATAAGGCTAATCCAACACTTGGCGTTAAATTCCATAAATTACTAGCAAACCGGTATTTAAAACAATATAAAAAGTAATTGCCAGCATGCCTCATTTTTATCAAGCGCATCAACAATGACTTAATTTATTGATATGGTTTTTTTACCAAGCAAACGAAATACACATATTTTTGTACTAAAAAACGGGCAAACAATGTTTGCCCGTTTATTTTTTTACGCGAAACTATTAATATTACCAATGATGATAGCGCCAATAACAACTAATATTGTACCAATCGCAATCAGCTTCATTTGATAGCTTGACTTCTTCTCACCCAACAAATAAATACCACCAAAAGTACCCACGATGATACCTAATTGAGAAAACGTCGTTGCAATTGTTTGACCAATATCAGGATTTGCAGCAGAAATGAACATGAAAATATTACCAGTTGCCCAAACTAGACCTGTCAAAATGTTTTTCCAAGTTGACAACTTAAACATAATTTCAGATTCTTTCAAGACAAATATCACAATCAAGAAAGCACCAATTACTTGTCCAATTGATTGTGGACCAACAATTGCTGTCATATAGTCAACACCATTGCCACGCGCCTTGATAGCATCTGAAATATAGCCGATTTTGTTCAAAAAGTTAGGCAAAACAAAGTAAAACATGAATCCGGCCGTTGAGATTGCCAAATAAATCAACCCCTTGGTCATACTTTTAGTTCTCTCTTCTGCTTCAATGCCCTCACTATTTTTAGCTTTATCACGCGCTGAGATCAATGTAGCGCCAATAACAACAGCGATGATTGAAACTGCACCAATCGCCCACATTTTGCCAGTCTTCCATTCACCCAGAACAGCTGCAGCCATCAACGCATTAGTCACAATTTGACCTGCGGTTGACAAAGGGATAGCTAATGATACCCCTAAGTCTTTAATTGCCAAAAATTGACCTGCGGTTCCAACTGCCCAGACAAGTCCAGAAACAACGCCGACAACCCAAATATGACTATTGAGTTCAATGTGACGTGGCATCACAAAGAAAAACATGGTGGCTAATCCAAATATTAAAGCACCAAAAGTCATGCCTAATGTTTGTTGCCCTGCGGTTCCGCCCATTTTTGTATTGACTAGTCCAACTGATCCCCATGCCAATGCTGGCACCAAAGCCAGTAAAATCGCTGCGTTCATAACTGATAAAACTCCTTCTTATTTGTGATGCTTTAAATCATCATTTTTAACACTACTAATTGTACACTAGTGAAAACGTTTACACAAGCCTACAATTTAATTTCTGTAAACGTTTTCATCGTTGATATTGTGCCTTTCATCGCAATTAACGTTCAACCACAAAAAAAGACGCATAATACCTACGTTTTAAGGTGAATTTGCGACTAATTAATATTTGATAGTATTATCGATTGATTAATTATTTGGTACAAAAACCAATCTTTCAGGACTAGAAATTGCCCAATATTTTTCAATTTCTGATAGACCAACTGTTTTAACAGTGAAAACGAATGGCTGACTCACTTCAGCTGCAATAATTTCATTGAAAGATTGAATCAGATCTTTAACACCAACCGATCCTTGTCCCGAACCAATCAATTGTAGCTTAACAGCTCTAAATGCTGCGCCTGGGATGGGTGCCGCTTGCCCAGCAATACTACCAATTTCAACCCATTTCAGTTCTTGCTCATCATGTGTTCTATTTGGAATAATAGCTTTCATTGCGTTGGCGGTAATGTCACCCCAAAGGTAATCCAAGACAACATCAACCTGCCGCCCAGCTACTGCTAATTGATTTTGATAAGCTTTGACATCATCCGTGAGACGTATTGTTGCAGTAGCGCCTAAATCTAACAGTGCTTCTAGTTTATCTTGATTCCGTCCAACTGCGATGATTTCGGTTGCTCCCATACGTTTGGCAATTTGTACGGCCAGCATTCCTGCATTACCAGTTGCACCTAAAATCATAACACTTTGTCCTTTTTAAAAATGAGCACGATATTTCAAGGCCATCCATGACGACAAAGCAGGATTCATCATACCAGCGATTTTTTGATCATCTAGTTGCATTGGTACGCCGACCCAATGCCCTTTTTTAATCGCAACCTTTTCAGCAAATCCACCGTTACCAACAAAAAATACTTTCTCACCAGTCGGCAATAAACCAACGCCATCAACGCCTGGTACCATTGGCAAAATACCTTCTGCAGCATAATGAGTGCCTGTCGCGTCACCGCGAGCACGATTTGACAAAGCCGATGCCGTCACGTCAATCATCACTTGATTTTCATCAATGTTTGGTTCGGAAAAATTTTTTTCATATTGTGGCCCTTGTTTAAAATCTCTTACAACTGATGCTTTCATAGTAATTATCTCCATTTGTTTTTTGTTTACCGGTAATGTAAAATAAGTATATAACTTAAGTATTTTAAAGTCAATATTTATTACAGGTAATTAAAATGGAAAAACAGCAACAATTCGAAAAAATAAAACAACTTTTACGAGACAGTCATAGTGAAGACGACGCAGAACAACAATGGTTTTTAAAGCACGCTCGTTCTGAACAATCACGGGATTTCATTGCCACACAAAAACGTTTCACACATTCTGAATTACAAATTTTGAGTCAACTGGTAGTCAACGGGAACGTCACCACTTTTAAAATCTTACAACAGACATCTAATTTGTCACAAGGTATGTTGTCAAGATATGTTAATCATCTTGCTCAATTAACTTTAATCGAGAAATTTCATCCTCAAGATAACAAAAAAGAGATTTCTTTACGTTTAACTAACTTAGGAGAAGAATTAGGCCGTTTACATCTTGAGCTTCATCAACGTATTTCAACCAATGAACAAAAAATTCTTGAGGAATATACCGAGCAAGAAATCAATACTATGCTCGAGGTAGTATCTAAATTAATTGCTGCACGTCAACATATTTAAAAAAACTGCCAAAATTCGGCAGTTTTTTACTTATCAAATCGTTGTAGATTCCATGTTTCAATTAAATTAATAATTAACGTGGGATAATTCGTATCAGTCGCATAAGCGTCTTTATAAAGCGCTTTAGCAGCTGCTTTATAATTTTTAGCGTTCAAGACATCTTGGAATTGAGTAGGATTCCAAGTGTTACCATTAACCAAAGTTTCAGCGTGCTCCTTCATACTTTCTTTCCAATCACTATAAACAGCAAACCTTGCTTTCTGTGTCTCTGGCTGCCCATCAACATATTCAGTCGTCTCTAATACAACCGATTTACCCGCAGTTTTATCCTGAGTTTTCACACCAAAATAGTTATTGTATTTAGACGATAGTACTGAATTATCCCAGTTAGATTCATGTGCTGCTTGAGCGATTGAAATGGATGCTAAAATACCATATTTTTTACTCAAAGTCTGTGCATAAGGCGCAATTTTATTAACAAATGCCAACCGATGCTCAAATTCTTTTTTTCCTGTCGTGGCCATCAAAGTAATTACAGCGGTTTTGTTAATACCATCGCTATTTAAATCTTTGTAATATGGTTTAAGTTGTTTATCAGAGGTAGCCAAAAGTTGGGTAATTGCATCATTAATCGTGTTAACACCATTTAAATCGTATGCCGCTGGATAAATATAATCAGAAAGATTATCATCTGAAGCCATACCTTTTAGTAAATCAGGATATTTGATCTTCATTTTTGCAATTACTGATTTATCAGTAAAAGCATTATTAACTTTAATGTTAGATAACTTAGTCTCATCAGCAACATTTTTGGCAATTTGACTTTGGCTCTGTCCGGTTGCCACCAAGATGTAACCTTTCCCTAACTGCGGTGCTACCCCTGGCCCTAAAGTCATTTGTTTATAAATGAGCTGAACTGTTTGAGATGGCGAAAATTTGTACGTTCCGGCTTGAAGACTTGCAGCCCCTTGCTTTTGCGCATATTTGTTGAACGATTTTGCACTTTTAATAATTTTTTTGTTTTGCAAAATATTTGCCATTTGGATTGAAGTTGATCCAGAAGCAATTTTCACCGTTTTAAAAGTAGTATCCTTTGGGTTCAAAGCAGCATATTGATCAGTAAACAATGCTTTTCCACCAAAAAAAACACCAACAACGATAATAATTAACAATATCAAAGCAACAAAACGATTTCGTGTCCCACGTTTTATTTTTCGTGGAACACCTTTACCATTTTGATAATCATCATCAAACGGATCCATACCGGCGTCTAGCGCTTCGGCGTTCTTAATTTCATGCTGATGTCGTTGTTTTCTCGACTCCATACTTTTCACCTCACAAACGTAATAAAGCGACTAGTGTTTAGAAACACTAGCCGTTTACCATTTTATCATATTATGCTTTTAAAGATTCTACATCTCTCGCAATCATTAATTCTTCGTTAGTTGGAATCAATAATGCCTTAACTTTCGAATCTGATGTTGATATTTCAACTTCTTCGCCACGAACATTATTTTTTTCGTCGTCTAACTTGACACCAAAGTAGCTTAATTTATCAACAATCATTTTACGGACAGGCACTGAATTTTCCCCAATACCAGCTGTAAATACAATAGCATCAACGCCATTCATCTCTGCAACATATTGACCGACATATTTAATTACTCGGTTAATAAAGATATTGATTGCCAATTTAGCATGTTCATTTGTGTCTTGAACATCCAATAAATCACGCATATCACTTGAAATGGTTGAAATACCAAGTAGCCCTGACTTTTTATTCAAGACATTCAACATTTCATCATTTGTCAAACCTTCGCGTTCTTGAATGTAATATACTAGCGATGGATCAACGTCTCCTGCACGTGTTGCCATTGTAACACCGGCCAAGGGTGAAAATCCCATTGATGTATCGAAAGACTTACCATCTTTTATCGCAGTAATAGATGCACCTGCACCCAAGTGCAACGTAATCAGCTTAAGGTCTTTTAAATCTTTTCCTAGCATTGCTGCTGCTCTCGCAGAAACATAACGATGTGATGTCCCGTGAGCACCATATTTACGAGCACCATATCTTGTATAGTATTCATAAGGCAATGAGTATAGGTAATTAACATCTGGCATCGTTTGATGGAATGATGTATCAAACACAGCTACCGACAAAGCATCTGGTAGTAACTTCTGGAATGCACGAATACCCATAGCATTTGCCGGATTGTGTAGAGGAGCATAATCAGCTAAACGATCAATCTTGGCCAATACCTCATCCGTAACAACAACAGAATGGTTAAACCACTCACCACCGGCAACAACACGATGACCAACGCCTGTAATTTCCTGGAAATCTTCAATGATACCCAAATCTGTTAATTTTTGTAACATGAAGTTGATAGCTTGTTGATGATTTTTGATAGGAACAACATTTTCATACTTTTTGCCCTTACCATCTTTTGTGATTGTGATGTGGTCTTCATCATCATCTGAATGGCCAACCAAGCGTTCAGCTACAATTTCAGCGCCGTACTTAATTGTAACGATTGCATCATCCATACCAATTCGTTCAATTACACCTTGCGCGATAACTTGTTCTGCCGGCATCTCCAATAATTGAAATTTTAATGATGAACTTCCAGCGTTAACAGCCATTGTTTTAGCCATGATTTTTCCTTTTACCTGTCTTTCTTGAACTTATTGCACTTACGAAAACTAATTTGATAATATCATCATACGACTATTGCACTTCTTTATCCAGTTTAACCCACGCTTCAATATCTTGCAAAAATTCCTGAAGTTTTTTTGGATTTTTTAAAGATGGGTACTGCCCCATCAAGACCTCTTTTTGGGGATGGTTAGATTTTTTTCTCAATACTAAGATAGCTTTTGCTGCTCGTTCATCTTGGAAAAAATCATTTGGTAACTGTAAGAAAGCTTTTAATTGTGTATGCGAGGTCACAAACTGTAACAATTTTTTAGCATTATCGCCACTTAACAATGCGGCAGGAACAACTAAATAAACCCAGCCATCATCACTAACAAATGACAATGATTTTTCGACAAGCAAATTCTGTAGCCACGACTGCCTATTGGACGACTTGGTTTCAAATTGCCGATCATCATCGACGGTATAATAGCCTACTGGTAAATCGGCAATAACAACTTTAGCTTTAGGTGTTTCCTCTAATGATAGGACATCTGCTTGATAAAATGTTGTTGGTGCATTCGGATTAATAAGTTCATCTCCTGCTGCAGCCAAAGCCAATTGGGTTTCATCATTATCAATGCCAATCTTGTTTAACTGGAAATTTAAATTTTCAGAAACTGTCCATAGCAAATTACCTGATCCAACCGCGATATCAATTATCGTATCATCATCGACTAAATCTGCTGTTTGGTTAATCAAACTAGCAAGTAAATAACCAATACCATCTGGCGTAATTTGATAGTTGGCTGGTGTCTTATCATGCCGATTAGCCTGCAAAATGGCCAATTGAACTGCTTTACGCCTATCAGTATCACTTGATTTTGACCAATCAAGCTTAATGGCTTCTTCAATTTTTTCCGCAACTAATTGACTAGGCTTTCCTAGCTCTCGATGAACATCCCCAGCATTAATATCATCAATCACCTCGATTAGCGCATCAATGTGACTCACATCAATTTCCTGCGATAACTCACCTGACGTTTTGGATAACGCATCAAAATATTGTGCAACTTTTTCTTGTGTCATAAGTAACATTTTAGACGGTTTTCCAACCTTTTTCAAGGTTATTTCACAAGCAGTGGTACCTTTACACAACGATCATGAACTGACACACAAATTTCCTGATGAACGACTGTCGCCACCATACTATCAATCGTTAATGACTTATCGCCATTTGTTGCATACGACAAGCTTAGTCGTGCTTGCAACAAATTAATTTTTGTCAGCTGTATCAATTTTGATTGTGCTCGCAACTGTTCATTAAAGGCTATATTTTGTAACACAAATACTGTGCTCAACGCGCCTAATATTGTTACTGCAGTGACTAAAACGTATGCTTGTTTTCTGTTCATGGTGCTACCGCTTTCTGTAAAAATAATATGCCACGAATGGTTTGATTATTAATCTTTATTGACAACTTAAAATGACTACCACAGGCCATGACAGTTAAGTCGTTGATATTTTCCATTAAGATAATTTGCCCACTGCCTGAAGCAATCAACTGTAATTTATGATTTTTAACCACTAATGTCATTGTTTTACCGTCAGTACTTATCATATTAATAGCATGTTTATCATTATCTTTTACTCTATATTTTTGGATTTCTAGTTGATGGAGGGTTGTTTGAAATGAGGTATTGTAATCTGGTTGAGTCACTTGACTTAGATGAGGTATCAAAAACTGAATTGTTGTCATAAATAATGCTGCCAAACTCAAGGCAATCAATGATTCTAATAAAGTAAACGCTCTATTCGCTGGCATACTTGTCCCACGCTTCCAAAGCATCAATCTTTTCTTTTTGCAAAGTAGATAATTCCTTGTTCAGTTGACAATGTTGTCTTTGAAATTGATGAAATTGATCATATTCAAACACAACAAAAGTTCCCATTAAACTTAATGCAAGCATTGCTTCAGCTAAAACAAAACCCTTTTGCCTATGGTTATTTTTTAGATACACGATATTCACCACCTCCTAAACTGAAAATAATGTTGATATTTGGCGAACCATCAAGCGTGATGGTTATAGGCGCAACATAACCTGTTGGCAAAACACTTATTTGTTGCCGAACACATTTTGAATAATTTAGCGGATAAGGTATGTGCTCACCGTCTATCAACATCTCAGACTGATCAAAAATAACTGTTACCTGACGGCCTTGACTCTGAGCAGTTAGCCGCGCATTTTGCCACCTCGTTTTAAACGTTGCCAACCATTGATCTGTATTTTTTCCTACTGTCTTTGGTGGCTGCGCGCCAATTACCAAGCATAAACTAACGATGAGTAATGTGATTAATGACTCAACCAACGTGAATCCACTATTGGTGAGCTTCATTATTCACAATTGTAATTTTAAGGTCTTGCACTTTTTGTAGTTGCTTGTCAGTTAAATAAGCATTTGCTTTTAGTTTAGAAATGGTCACCTCACTGTCATCTGGGTGATCATTTTGATACAAATCAATTTGTGTTTGTACTGTTGTCACCATTGCGGCAGCATGAGTCGTCACAGCATGTTTACGTTGTGCATTTAAGTTGGGCAAAATAATTAACATTAGTAAGCTAACAATAAATAAAACAATTGCTGCTTCAATTAATGTAAATCCGCTATGTTTTTTTCTAAAACGTTTCATTTATACAATCCTCCTATGGCATGATACATTGGTAGCAGCATGCTGAGATATAAACCAATAATCGCTATGCCGATGATGCCAAAAAAAATCGGCTGCAATGTACCGATTAAACGGTCGGCTTGCTGCATTAACAGTTTAAACTGTGTTTTTGCGTAATAATCTAAGTAACGAGCTAACGTTTTTGGGGTATAACCCCTAATAAAATAACCGGCCAATGACTGGTTCAAAAATTGCTTAGATAAAATGTATCGGTCAATCTGTCCTCCTGTCTTTAAAAATTTTTGCGCATCTTGCGCTAAACAGACTGATGCTGAATGATTGTTTTGACACGCAATGGCATCAATAACATCTGGTAAAGTTAACCCACCTGACAACATTGACGCTATTTGTTGACTAGCTTGATACGACACAACCGTTTTAGTCATCAAACTAATTATTGGTATTTTAGACATAACATTAAGCCTGTTTATCCAGTTCATACGCCGCCAAAATTGCCAAATGATTATTATCAGTAGGAGTGCCATCATTAATATTACAATGGCGCGAGCATCATAAACCCCTGTTACTTGTGACGATTTTTGCCATTGATTCAATATTGGGTAAAGAAAAAATTTAAGCCCCAATAGCATGGTTCCTAGTATCGCTAACAAGATAATCGGATAACGCATCACTTGTTTTACTTTATTTTGTTGTTGTGCAATTTGGGCCAAATTTTGCCCCATTTTTACCAATGTATTGGCTAAATCTCCGTGTTCGTGGGCTAAATTCAGCTGAACCAATATACTTTGATTCACGTACATAGACATTATACTAGGGAAAGACTGCCCTTCATGAAGTCCATCTCTAATCACACTTAATTGACGATGCCACTTTTGATGAGCATCTGTCATAATGTCAATGCTTTCACCAATGCTATATCCAGAAGCTAATAGGTCACCCAGCTCCTGAAAAAATTGCACTTGATCACTTGTTTTAAAGCGACTGAAATGTTGTTCGCGTTGCTGATGTAATTTTGCCTGCCAAACATGCTTCATCAAGAACCTCCTGCCATTGTGTTGTGAAACCGGTAGCCGTCGTAATGTCACTGCCAAAGAGCACATCAGCAATCGCTGCTTGATCCCCTGATATCATTGGCACTAATCTTTGATAAACTACCATCGCTAGTGCCGCCAATAATTGATTATAATCCACACCTAACTCTAGCAAGCGCAACACAATTTCTCGCGCCGACATGGCGTGTATCGTGCTGACAACCAAGTGTCCACTTAAAGCAGCCTGCACGACTGCTTTAGCTGTTTGATAATCTCGAATTTCCCCAATTAATAAAATCTCTGGGCGGTGCCGCAAAGCAACTTTTATTAAAGCTTCATAACCAATCCCAGCTGCTTCATTAACTTGTAACTGAACAAAGTTAGGATTTCTAATTTCTACTGGATCCTCAATTGTTAAAACTAGCTTGTTGTTGGCAATATTTTCCAACAAGTGATAAAGCGTCGTTGTTTTGCCTGAACCAGTCGGCCCAGAGATGAGAAATAAACCCGACTCTGGTAAACCAAGTTGCATTTGCTCAAATTGCTTTGAAGATAGCCAATGTTGCTTATGATGCTCAGAATAGATAAGACGTAAGACCACAGTTTCACGATTCAAAAAATCACCAACACTCGAAACACGAATCCACACTTGTGCACCACGAAAACGGCCAAGCTGCGGCCGACGCCTTTCTGATATATTCATTTTTGCACGATACTTAATTGCTGATATTAATTTTTCTGCATGATCATCTGCCATGCTAGTTTCAGAAACTAAACCACCATTCAGATGAAATTTGATGACATACTTGTTATCATCATTTGGCAAAATATAAATATCATTAACTCGTTGTCTTTTAGCTTTTTCCAACATATCATCAATCATTATTCAAAATTTGTACCCCTTTTATGTTTTTGAGCTCATAGTATCATACGTTGCTAAGCTACTCGACTCACAAAAAAACACTTAGCTCATGTTGAGCTAAATGCTTTTGACGGGTTAATTTTTAAATTTAGAAAACCAATTATTCATGACTTCAATCCGCGCGATGCGAAGATTTGGTCGACCGTTTCTGGAAACACCGTGAAAACTCTCAGGCAATCGTACTAATTCGATTGGTGTATCTGTTTGTGTTTTAATCGCCATGAAGTATTCTTCTGACTGTCCCAAAGGTGTCCGTAGGTCATATTCACCATGCAGCAGTAAAATAGGTGTTCGTACATGCTTAGCGTAGGCTAATGGCGATGCCGCCCATAATTTTGAAATATTATTATTTTGCAAATCCAATTTTAATTCAGTCTTTGTAAAATCATAACCAATGTCGCTTGTACCAAACATACTAATCCAATTAATGACTGGTCTTTGAGCAACAGCTGCTTTAAAGCGGTGATCATGACCAATAATCCAAGTAGTCATATAACCACCATAGGAGCCACCTGCCACAAATATATTATCAGCATCAATCACACCAGGAAATTTTGATATAGCCGCTTCAAAGCCAGTCATAACATCGCGATAGTCTTGCTCCCCATAATGCCCAATCACACTTTTCACAAAATCTTGACCATACGAAGTTGAACCATGTGGATTAGTAAAAACGACATTATATCCAAGTGCGACCCACATTTGAAATTCCCAAAAGAAAGCATCAGCATAAGCCGCATGTGGTCCGCCATGAATGTACAATAATGTTGGTGCAGGTTGTTGTTGCGCGCGCATTAACCAACCATCAACCATCGAACCGTCTTCTGAAGCAAATTGATATTTTTGAGCAATTATAAACGCCTCTTTTGAATCTGGTCGATACAAAATCTCCCCTTGCCTATTTTCAATTTGTGAAGGTATATTGGTATAAGAAGTGATCAGCGCTTCTGACGTAAAAGATAAAATAGCGCGTTGCGTATCATCTAGTAACGTCAAAATACCATCTGTTGTCAAACGGTATAGGCGGTTGTGACCATGATAAGTCGCAACAAATTCAATTTCCGTATCATTTAGCCAAAGCAATTGATGAACGCTCTTTAAAAAGACCACATCACTCATCGTATCTTGCAAAGCATCAACATCAGAATCAAATATAGGTGTGAGAGTATCTCGTTTAATATCATATAGATACACACCAAAAATTCTCGCATTTGTATATTGCTCATCATGGGCAATCAGTGCGATTTTTTCACCAAGTGGATCAAACACCCCATCCATAGTTAACCCATTTGGCAGATCACGACTCACTTCAATTGTCTGACCATTAACCAACAAAAACGTTTTATTGCTCTCCCCAAGGCCTGCAATGTTATCAGTTTGCGTCAATAATAATTTATGATCAAATTGATCTAATAACGTCGTGCGCGTGGTAGTCTTTAGAACAACTTTTGTCAGATCTTTAGAAATATCTAAATAGGTAATACGATATTGAGTTGATTCATCAATGAGACCATATCCGTCAGCTTTATAATTTTTTTCAGTAATGCGACGTGGCGTTGGTCGCTGTGATAATATGGGCGTTGGTGACTGATGAACCGTCATGGTCAGATAATAAACATGATCATTATCCGCTTTTGCTGTGTATTGATGAATCCCTGCTGCCTCGAATGTTTTTTGTTCACCCGCAACAAACAATTGCGCAACACCATCAATCTTTTGTAGATAAGCTAACTGTCCATTCGCATTTTGTGGTGCCCATGCATCTTCAGCAATCAAACTGGTTTGTCCATCTGCTAGTTTCCAAATACTATGTTGTGTATCATTTTCAACATCACGTAACTGCGTTTGTGTAAAATAGTAGATTTCACCAATCTTGATTAATTGACTCAAACTTTTGATGTTAAACAATGATTTATCTAATTTTTTCATCATTTACCTCACTTATAATTTCAAGTCTATCATAAATTGTGAACAAAAAAAGAAGTTATAAAGCCTTTTAAGGCCATTACTTCTCATTAAACTATTTATTTTGTTCCGCTAATGTAACTGTATTTTCTAATAAAGTAGCAATTGTCATTGGTCCTACACCACCAGGCACTGGCGTAATAAAATCCGCAATACCCTGTGCTGAATCAAAATCAACATCACCAGTGGCTTTGCCATCAACAACATTCATCCCCACATCAATGACAGTTGCACCTTGTTTCAAGTCTTTCCCTTTAATAAAATTAGGAATACCAACACCAACAGCCACAATGTCAGCAAACTTAAGCAAACGTTTCAAAACATCTGGCTCAGTAAAACGATGCGCCACAGTCACCGTTGCATCTGCATTATTTAACAAGGCTGACATTGGTCGTCCAAATAATTGAGACCTGCCAATTACTAAAGCTACTTTGCCTTTTGTAGGAATATGATAATAATTTAACAATGACATCACACCTTGTGGCGTCGCGGCGACGGTATATGGCTCTAAAGCATCACCAAACAGCATCCCTTGAACTGTTGCACCTAAACCGTCAGCATCTTTGGACGGTGCAACTGCAGAAAATACTTGTCGTTCCTTAATGACTTTAGCTAGTGGACTTTGAACTAAAATACCTGTCACGTCATCATCAGCGTTTAAAGATTCAACTAACGCAATAACACTTTCGGTCGTTTCATCTGCGCCAACAGGAATATCACGTGTTTGAATGCCAAGCTTGGCTGCTTTCCGAGACTTCATGCCAACATATAATTGACTACCTTCATTGTCTGGGTCGTAAATCACAGCAAGAGTAACTGGCTTATCTAGGCCCGCCACACGTTGAGACGTTTTGTCATTAATTATTTTGGCAACTTTGGCACCGTCAAGTAACTCTGTCATTCAAAAATCTCCTTCAATCTTCACAATATTTTGTTATACTCATTCTATCAGATTCAAAAACAAAACGAGGCACATTATATGGATACACGTATTAGTTGGGACCAATATTTCATTGCACAGGCAGCCATTTTGTCAACACGATCGACATGTACAAGATTACACGTAGGCGCTATTATTGTGCGAGAGCATCGCATAATAGCAAGTGGTTATAATGGCAGTGTCGCAGGCACACCCCATTGCACTGAGGTCGGTGATCTCATTGTCGATGGTCATTGTGTACGAGCCGTTCATGCCGAACAAAATGCGCTGATGCAAGCAGCTCAAATGGGCATTAGCGTCGACGGCGCAGAAGTTTACGTCACAGATGTACCATGCGTGCAATGCACTAAGCTCTTGCTTCAAGCAGGTATTCGTAACATTAACTTTATGCGTGATTATCATAATGATCCATTTGCTGAAGAACTGTTACGTCAAAAACACGTTTCACTTAAGCAAGTACCATTTTCATCACAAACAGCCCATCAAATTGATTTAAATCAATTTATTGCTCATGAATGATGACCTTGAATTTGTAAGAAAAAACGCACAATTAACGAACTATTTTCAAGTTTATCATATTTTTTACTTTTAGAAAACGAATAGCATTTAAAAACATTTTTTGTAATTAAAAATCAGTAAAAACCCAATACTGCCAACCGCTGAAAGGTTTGTTACAATTCTGTAACACGCAAATAAAAGCGTCAGAATAACGTTTTAAAAAACGTACAAATTTGCTATTAATAAGTGATTTCGTTAATATTTAAGGTAGATTGTAAAATTAAACCGAACACTTGAATAAAAAAGCCGCAGCGCCTTTAATGGTAATTGTCTAAAACAACCATAAAGGAACTGCGACTCATGACTAGTTTATCATCTCAAGAACGCACTGTC
>NZ_MOWQ01000022.1:0-29142 GCF_002095565.1 Leuconostoc sp. BM2
TTTAACACATAACGGTTAATATATCAAAATTCACAGTAATGAATTCACATAAAGTGTTATATTTAACTATATATAGTTTATACTTCGAGATTGAAATGTTTAACACTAAGGGAGAACACAAATGAAAGATCTAAAAACAGTAATGAAAAATCCACCTATTTTGTCAATTCCTGATAATCTGGTGTTGGTTTATGATCACTGTATTGAGTTGTGGGCGATGCAACTCAATGGGCAGTTTTACCCTGATAATGGTACGTTTTCAAAGATTTTTAATCGATTCATGAGTGCAACTATCACGACCGATAAAATAATAGTGACTGAAAAAAATAAAGAAAAGTTGTCAATTGATATAGCAGATGTGTCACAAGCTACTGTTTTAATTAAAAAGGTTAATTATCAAAACTTTATGGCTGGTGGCGCTAATGAAGGACCGGTGTATTTAACCTTGCTGACCATTGAAGACAAAAGTGGTCATAATTATTATTTCAATTTTATGAGTGCATTAGGTGCTTGGCAACTTGTCACGAATCCACCGAAAAACCTAAAAGTGGTTGATCCTTTAAACATTAAACGACTACCGTTATTTAAAAACGAGTATGAGATTGTTGCTGCAATCAATGATCTAGGATTTGCAAAATTTATTGCGGGAACAGGATATGAGTTTTTGGATTTGAAGTTTTCAGAGACAATAAAACCAATGTATTAATATCAAACTTTTATTATTTTATCCGACTACTTGGATTCAGTTCAACATCAGACAACGAAAATACTTGTCTCGTTTGAGTATTTTTGAATCCATTTCAAACTATATTTACTCATAAAAATACCGACTGTCAAACGTTAGATTTTTGGTCTAACTTTGACAGTCGGTAAGAAATGATTCATTTTTAGTACAACAATAAATTAAAATACTAATAATCAATTGATATAAGGCTTTATTCTTCTAAATATAAAACCTACGATTGGAGCAGCGATAAATATATTAATCATAAAAGCGAATGGCGCGTTTTGTAAAATTTTGATTGGCCAAGTCAACAAAAAATCTCTGAGCGTCACATCACTCCAAATACCACTAGAAACTAAACTCATTAATGGGGCCATGAATATAACATGTGCAAAAGTAAAAGCACTTTTGACTTTAAAAGGATGAGTATTGCCGGGCTCGACAAACCTTAGGGCTATTATTTTAGCACCTTTATTTACAAACAAAACAGAAAATGCAACAGCAATAGGTAAGACAACAATATATTGTTTTACTGGAAAATAAAACAGATTTCTATTAAGTGGCGCACCCAATAAAAATTTATTGTAATTAATCATAAAATAGCTCATTAAAGTGGCCATGAAAATTGCAAATATAGTATTTTGCTTGATATTTGTAGGCATGAAAAATATATCTCCTTCTAAAAACTGAAAGCGTCAGCAACATTAAATATTCTACCATATTACAAAAAAAATAAAAATAACATTTGAAGTAAAAATTGATTTAATTATGTTAGAGAGAATGTGTTTACAAATAAGCACATTCTTTTTTGTTAGCTTGTGACAGAACTATCCTAGAAGCTAACTACCATGCTCTCTTTTTAATAGCTGAAGATGGTTAACCACTTAAACTTTATTCTAAGTCTATTCTCTCTGTTTGTTAAAACCTAAAATTCTTGGCATATTATTTCGAAAAATAGTTGATTTAAATTTTAGAAATAGATAATAATAATTTAATTAAATTATTTCCAAAATGTCAGAATAACTTACATAATCTGCTTTTTATTGGTAAAAATTATTATAATGTTAATTAATATATTTACATAAAAATAATAAACGAGGAGCAAACAGTGTTATGTCAATTCAAGAATTTCTCAAAGAACTAAAACAGAAAAAATGGGTAGATTTATCACATGAATTTGGTGCAAATTCACCTCATTTCCCAGCTTTTAAGCCAGCTTCTGCAAAAACAATCTTTACCAGTGAAGAGGATGGCTTTTTTGTTAAAGAGTACAATTTTGTCGGTCAATATGCTACGCACATTGACCCTCCAATTCATTTTGGAGCTGAAAGCGGAGAATGGGTTTCTGATATCCCTTTAAAAGATTTGATAGCACCGTTGGTTGTCATCGATAAATCAGAAGTAGTTAAGGAAAACCCAGATTATTCATTAACAGTCGATGATATTAAAGAATGGGAAAATGAAAATGGCAATATACCAGAAGGCGCGTTTGTTGCGCTTAGAACAGATTGGTCTAAACGTTGGCCAAACCAGAAATTAATGGAAAATCCAGATGATGCGGGACAAAATCACTATCCAGGCTGGTCAGTTGAGGCTATTGAATATATTTACGAAACGCGCCATGCAGTTGCTAACGGCCACGAAACTTATGATACGGATACTGCTGTGAATCAACCAACAAAAGGTTTTGCAGCTGAGGCATTGGCCTTGCAGTCAGGACATTATCAAGTCGAGATGTTAACCCATTTGGACGAGGTACCTGCAACTGGTGCAATTATTTCTGTTATGACGCCAAAATTTGAGGAGTCTCCGGGTTTTCCAACAAGGGTTATTGCCTATTTACCATAATTAATGAGTAAAGTCATGGAGAATTAAGTATATGGAACAAAAAAATAATTCGTTAAAGCGTACGTTAACAGTCAAAGATTTAGTTATCTATGGCATCATATTTATGATTCCTGTGGCACCCATGGCTTATTATGGATCTTTTTTGGCCCCTGCTCATGGGATGGTAGGGCTTGCATATTTGATTGGTATGGTTGCGATGCTTTTTACTGGCTTTAGCTATGCGACTATGTCGGGAAAGTTTCCTTATGCTGGCTCAGTCTATACTTATGTTCAAAAGGGGGCTAGTGCACCGCTTGGATTTATAGCAGGATGGGGAATTACGTTAGATTACATTTTGTTACCAACAGTTTGTATGTTGGTTTCAGCTTCTTTTGGTACATCGCTTTTTCCAAATATACCTAACTATGTTTGGATTATTGGTTTAGTAATTATTAACACTGTTATCAACATGATAGGTGTTGATTTTGTTTCTAAAGTAAGCTGGATCCTTTTTGGCTTGCAGCTATTCGTGTTAATTGCATTCATTGTTGGTGCAATCAAGTTGTTGTTTGATTGCACAATTGAAGTTAATACTGTTTCGCTTTATAACCCTAAAGAATTTCATATTTCTGGTGTACTATCATCAACAAGTTTGGTCATTGTTTCTTATTTGGGATTTGATGCTATTTCGACTTTAGCGGAGGAAACATCTGATCCACAACGGTCAGTTGGTAAAGCGGTTATTTTATCTATCCTATTAGTAGGGACGCTATTTGTGATTACGGCACTTTTTGCAGGATTTGTTGTGCCAAATTATGCTTCTTTGAACCCTGATACAGCTTTTATTACGATACTTGATAAAGTAGGAGGTGCCTGGTTAACGCAATTAGTTCAGTGGACGATGATTGTATCATTTGGTTTAGCAAGTGGACAAGAGTGTCAAACTGCTATTTCCCGAATTTTGTTTGCTATGGGGCGTGATGGCATATTGCCAAAAGCATTAGGACAGCTGAAACCTAAGTATCGTACACCTTGGACTGCCATTATTTTGGTAGGTATTGTTTCGTTAATATTATCACTATTGTTAGACTTAACGACTGTGGGTAACTTAGTTAGCTTTGGTGCATTATTTGGTTTCATGTGTTTAAATGGGGCAGTTATTTGGAAGTTTTATATTAAAGATTTTACATTTTCTGTTGTAAAATTTATAAAATATTTGATTTCACCATTAATCGGATTTGGTGTCAGTTTGTGGATCTTTGTTAGTTTGGATATGGCATCAAAGTTTACGGGTATGGCATGGTTAATTATAGGTTTAGGAATACTCTTGTATCAAACAAAGTTCTTCAAATTAGCAACACCACAATTTGATTTTGGAGAAAAACATTAAAGGAATGACATCTATGTGCACAACAAGAGAAAAATTTAAATCTTTTTACTATCAAGACGATGCTTTTCTAGAAATTAAAGTAAACATTGGCACGACAGCGCTACTAATTGTTGATATGCAGAACGAATTTATTCTAAGGGATTATGGTGAAGCACAGCAATTTAAAGAGGCAGGTGTATGGGAAAGATGGATACCATTTCATGATCGATTAGATGAAATAGTGATTCCAAACAATGTGAAACTTTTACAACATTTTCGAAATTATAATATGACTGTGACATACGGCCGTATTGCATCATTGCGTGATGATGGGGCGGATCGTTCAGCAGTCCAAAAATCAGATGGTTGGAATGGTATTAATCTACATGTTGATAGTTTTGCAGCGCAAATGATTGACGAGCTAGAGCCACAAAAAAATGAAATCGTTGTGAATAAGACGACGGACAGTGTGACCACAGGAACTAATTATCTACAACTTTTACGTAATATGGGCGTAGAAACAGTGATTGTAACTGGAATTGTGACTGACCAGTGTGTTGCTTCTACCGTAAGAGGATTAGCGGACGACGGTTTCCAAGTAATTTGTGTTGAAGATTGTTGTGCTGCGGGATCAATGGCATTGCATAACGCTGAACTAACTATTATGAATGGTGTTTATTGTAGCGTCTTAAATACAAAAGAAGTTTTAGACTTAATTAATCCATGATTACATTCCCTAAGCGGCACATCATGCTGTATTCACTTAAATATTTTAACAACATAAAACCCGATAACTTGGACATCACATTCCGTCTAAGTTATCGGGTTTTATGTTAAGTTTTACGAGTATTCAGATACTCAGTAATATTGGATAATTATAATACTGCTCCACCTGGATTCGAACCAGGGACCTGCGCATTAACAGTGCGTTATTCTACCGCTGAACTATGGAGCAATTAGTTGAATAATCAACTATTAAAGTATACCAAGATTAAAAAATTTTGTCAACATTTATTTTTTTGAAAGAGAATTCTTAATAATATCCAACCCGGTTAACAATTGCTCAGTTGGTATTGTTAAGGGTGGTAAGAGGCGAAGCGTGTTGTGACCGGCACTGAGGGCCAAAACATGTTGCTGTTGTAAATCAGTGACGACTTTGGCAACAGGTATATTTAATGAAATTCCTGCCATCATTCCCAAGCCACGGACATCATTTACAGCATCTAATTGTGAAAAAGTAGCTAATTTATCCCATAAAATGGCAATTTTATCAGAAATCGTGGGTAAAATTGTGTCGAGTTCATCAAGTGTGGCACTGGCAGCAGCCATGACTAAAGGGTTACCCCCAAAAGTTGATCCGTGTGTGCCATAGCTTAAGGCTGGCGAAAATTGGTTTTTGGCAAGCATTGCGCCCACTGGTAAGCCATTTGCTAAAGCTTTAGCGCTAGTTACAATATCGGGTGTAAAACCAAATTGTTCATATGCAAATTTAGTTCCAGTGCGCCCAATGCCAGTTTGAACTTCATCTACAATAATCAACGTGTGGTGTTCGTGTGCCAGAGCAACAAGTTCATTGACAAAATTTGAATTTGCAGGAACAACGCCACCTTCACCTTGCACCAATTCTAACATAATGGCAGTCACATCATCATTTAACAAGGCCTTAACGCTTTCAATGTGATTGAATTCAGCGTACAAAAAGCCGTCCAGCATAGGCAAACCTTGATGAATGCTGTCTTGACCAGTTGCTGACATGGCGGCATAAGTCCGGCCATGAAACGAATTAGTAAAAGAGATGATGTTTGGGCGCTTGGTGGCCAAACGTGCTAATTTGATGGCTGCTTCGTTGGCTTCAGCCCCAGAATTTGCAAAATAAACAGTATACTCTGAACCGCCGAGTTTGTTGGCGACAGTTTCTTGTAGTGGATTGTCATAAAGATTAGGCAAATGCCAAAAAAGATCTGCTTGCGTTTTTAAAGCATTAACAACAGTTGGGTTATTAGCACCAACATTATAGACACCAATGCCGCTCGATAGGTCAATATAGTCGGCACCCGTTTGATCAGTCCAAGTTGCATTGGACATTTTGGTAAATGTAATCGGCGCGCGTTTGTAATTTGGGAAAAGGGTCATTGGAATGCCTCACATTGAAATGGTTGTGCCATGACTGGCGATGGTATTAGTAATATGAACCGCATTAACACCGTTTTTAACGGCAGAAAACGCGCTGTTGACTTTTGGCAACATGCCGCCATGAATGACAGATTCAGTCTGTAATTCAATGGCACGTTGTGGTGTGAGTTGTTGCAAAATGTTACCGTGGACTTCAATGCCTGATACATCAGTTAACAAGTACAGTTCATCAGATTTTAAAAATTTTGCAACCGCAGTTGCGGCGCTATCGGCATTGACATTGAGCCACTGGCCTTGATTAGTGATAGCTAGTGGTGCAATGATTGGAATCAAGTTTTGCTGCCAAAGTGACTGAATTAATTGACTATTAACCTGATCAATTTGGCCAACCAAGCCAAACACCTCTTGGTTGATATAATGGCCAGTCAAAAGTTGATTGCTCCCAGCATTGAGACCAATTGCGCTCAAACCATGATGACGGAATGCTTCAACTAAATCTGGCTGAACTTGGCCCAACAATGCCATCTTCGTGATAGCAAGCCCAGTCGGTGTTGTTTGACGAATGCCATCAATTTTGACAACAGGTTCGTTGAGTTGGGTCATCAGTGATGAAATACTGTCGCCACCACCATGAACGATTGTGATGTTGTAATTATTTTTTTGCCAATGCTTAATCGTTTCAAAAAAAGCAGGTGTGAGTTGGCTGGCAGCGTTACCGCCGATTTTAATCAGAATATTTTTCATAGTTTTTTCCGTCCATGTGTGATGACTTGGTGGGTTAGGTGGTATACAAGGCGTTGATTTTGACATATCCGTATGTGAGGTCACTGCCCCAAGCTTGACCAGTGGCAGTGCCGTCATGTAAATCAATGGCAATATCAATATCGTGTTGTGCTAATTGCTCGCTCATTTGTTGCGCGTCAAAGTCAATAGGAGCGCCAGCCGACATCACGGTGATGCCGTTTAGAGAAATGTCTATGATATCGGGATTAATGTTAACGCCGCTAGCACCAATTGCTGCAATAATACGTCCCCAGTTAGGATCTTGACCAAACATGGCCGTTTTGACGAGTGATGAGCCAACGATTTTTTTGGCAACCATGCGTGCGCCAAGACCATCCTGTGCATGGTCGCCATATTGGGGTGGATCATGCCAGAGCCTTTGGCTACACCACTCATGGTAACTTGATGCCCTGCAATTTCTGATTGAATTGTGATGGTTTTTTTGACCGTATCAGTGGTTTTAATTGCTTCGGCAAAGCTATCTGCATCACCGTCAATATTGAGTTGTGCAATGCCGGCGGTGACAGTGTCGATGGGCAGTGGCTGACCAATCACACCCGTTGAAGAAACAGCTACTAATTCCGGTGAAATATTGAGCTGTGCAGCGGTAACGGCCTGCATGGTTTTGGCGTGAGTCAAACCAATTGCACCCGTTACGGCATTAGCGTTTCCAGAATTAACAATAATGGCTTGTATTTGACCATTTTGAATGACATTTTTGTCAAGTTGAACCGGTGCGGTTTGCACTTGGTTAGTTGTGAAAACACCAGCAACACTAGCAGGTACATCACTATAAATCCAGCCAAGATCCTTTGATTTATGTTTGAGTCCAACATGCTGACCGTCAGCATGAAAACCTTTTGGTGTGGCAATGTTGCCATCAGTGATGGTGTGAATTTGTGAGAGAAGTTTTGTCATAGGTAGTCCTTAAGCATATTGTGCAATGAGTTTTAGACCGGTTGATTCGGGAAAACCGAAAAAGTGATTAGCATTTTGAATTGCTTGACCGGCAGCGCCTTTGATCATATTGTCAATGACGCTAACAATAGTGAGAAATTGTGTCTCTGGGTTGTAAGTTAACCCGATATCCGCGAAATTAGTGCCAACAACTTGCTTGATATTTGGTAATTCATTGCTGGGCATGACACGTACAAACGTTTTGTCAGTGTACGTGTTTTCAAATAGTTCTTGCAATTGCTGCGGTGTTCGAGGTTCTTTTAATTTGATATAAGCACTGACGAAAATACCGCGATTAATTGGCAATAATGATGTTGTGAACAGTATATGAGCAATATCTGGTTGCCAAATATGTAACTGCTGGGTGATTTCGGGAATGTGTTGATGTGAATTTGGTTTATACATTGTGAAATTATCGCTGACATTAACAAAATGGCTGGTGGTGCTTAATGATTTGCCAGCACCCGACAAACCGCTTTTGGCATCAATCACAATATTATTTTGGTCGAGTAAATGATGTTGGGCTAGTGGCGCTAATGCTAACAGCGTCGCTGTTGCATAACAACCGGGGTTGGCAATGTAGCTTGTCGTTTCGTCATCATAAAAATCAGCTAAACTGTACTGACTCTTTGCTAATAATGCTGGTGTCGCAGGTGTTTTGTGATACCATTTTTGATAATCATCAGCAGTGAGACGGAAATCACCAGACAAATCAATCACTGGAAAGTCAGCAAGGATAAATGGTTCAGCGATATCCTTACTGATACCACTTGATGTCGCAAAAAAAACAATATCGGTTTTCTGCATAATATGCAAAGCGTCAAACGGTTCGGGTGACAAATTATACATTCCGGATAAATGTGGGAATTGTTCACTAATGTCATGACCATCTGGTTGAGTGTTAGTAATGACAGATACCTCAATAAAGGGATGAGAATACAGAAGACGAAGCAATTCAAGCCCAGCATATCCGGTAATGCCAACAATTGCAGCTTTAATTTTTTGGGTTAACATTGCAAATCTCCTATCTCATTTGATGATTAAATATTAATTCAAAATGAATTTTAATGCAATATATATGCAAAATAAACGTGAATAACTGCTAAATATGTGCATAAAAAAACACTTCCGAAGAAGTGCTAGGCTCGTGCGGGTAAATCAAGGATTGCTGTTGCAAGGACGTGATTCTGGCTTTTGTTACGCAGCTCATTCAGAAAGAATCCGTCTTGTAAATATAATTTTGTGTCTAAGGCAAACACAGTTAAAGTATATTGGTGTGTTTTGTCGGGTGGCATTGGGCCAATATAAGCTTGGTTGATATCAGGATTAGCTGTTTCACCCATTTTTTGGACATTGTGCCAAGTAGAATTTGTACCAAAAGTGGCTGTTCCGGTTGCGCGCAAATTTTCTGGAATATTGGCGACGGGTAAGTTAGCAGCTAACCAGTGAATCCAAGGGAAACCAGTCACAGGGACGGCGTCGTAATCAATCAAACTCACTGATAATGATATGGTGCCCGTGGGGATGTCACTAATATTGACTGGAAAGTTGACAGTGGGCATGCCGTTGGTACGATAATTATCTGGGGCATATTTAGCATAAATATCGGGTAGCAATTGATTTTCTAATGTAACGTTAAGTTTCATTTTGTTTCTCCAATCAAATTTCTTTTGGCTTGTGCGAGACGTGTTCGGACTTGAATTGGCATGTCCGCGTTATATGCGCGGACAGTTGCAATCGCTTTAATGATGGCATCAGTCCGCTCATCTAGGTCAGTGATTTTGGTAATTTGACGTTGTGTTTCAACTTCAAAGCGGTCGATAAAATTCAGTTGAAGTTGGGTTTTGTCTGCGCGCAATGTTTCGGCTGATGCTGATTTACCTTCGGACTCAAGTGCCACAATGGCTGCTTGATACCCCTCAAAAAATTCATTTGCATCGCTAGTATTGCGCCATGTTTTAGGCGCTTGTGGTTCGGGTTCAGGTGTTTGATCAAGTTTTTTTTCAGTGGGCTTTTTTTTGAAAATATCGAATAAAGACATGATATGTCCTTTCTCCTGACAATGCAGGGAACATGCTTATCTAAGATGGGAATGGTTGTTTTTGTCATGAGACTGGAATAGCGAACAAACGTTTTATTTGATACAATAAAACTAGTTTTTGAATCGGGGAAAATCATGGCAGCACGGAAAACAATTTTTAATGACAAACAACGCATCTTACGCTTATATTCATCACTTATTAGTCATCGCGAGCTTTCAATAGAAGAAATCGAAGACATGTTTTTTGTTGGACGCAAGACAGTGCAACGCGACATTTCTGAAATACGTACTTTTTTGCATGACTTACAAATTGGTGAACCAGTTAAATCTGAAATTATTTTTGATCGTAATTCAAAAAAATATCGCTTAACCGAAATGGATAATTTGTTTGCCGTGTTTGACAAAATCAATCAATTAGATGAAGGTATTTAATTAATTTGGTTAGTAATTTGGTCGAAGTCATCAACCATATCTTTAGGACCGACTACTGATACAATGTCTTTTTCTTGTAAGGTGTAACTGGCTTCTGGGGCGACAATGACTTCATTATCATGCCGAACGGCAATCACATTCAGACCAAATTTCTTGCGGATGTTGAGGTCTTTAATAGAACGACCGTAAAACACAGGATTGACAATTTGTATTTCTGCCATTGAATAGTCATCAGATAACTCTATAAAGTTTAACATGTTGGGCGCTAATAGTTTGCGTGCCACTCGTTCGCCCATTTCGCGTTCAGGTTGCACAACGACATCAGCACCTATTTTTGTGAGTACACGCAAATGGGTATGATTTTCCGCTTTGGCGATAACATTTTTGGCGCCTAAATCTTTGGCGTTGATGGTAGCTAGAATGCTGGCTTGCATGTTATGACCAATGGCAATGATAACGTGATCAAAGCTTGCAATATCAAGTTTTCGTAAGACATCATCTTCTTGTGCATCTGCGACAACCACTTGTGTGGCAATATCACGATAATCATTGACATTTTCTTCATTAATGTCAATACCCATCACATCCTGACCGTTAGCGACTAGTGTTTGCAGCAGGGCACCGCCGAATCGACCAAGTCCAATAATAGCGTAAGTTTGTTTCATAATTTACCTCAAATTTTTTATCCGATAATGACTGATTCTTCGGGATAGCGATACGGTGCGGCTTCGTCGTGAACATTCAAAATTGAGAACATAACGGTATAAATACCAACACGACCAATGAACATTGCTAACATGATGACCAATTGCCCAAAAGTCGTCAAATGTGGCGTGAGACCGAGTGTCAAACCAGCAGTGGCAAAGGCACTGACTACCTCAAAAATAACGTATTCCAGACCGTGGTTGGCAGCATGACTCTGTGTGAGCATCAACATAAACGACAGAATACCAAGAAAAACAAGTGAGACACAAACTAATAACAAAGCGCGCATGATATTTTCTTGGGTCAAGCGCCGATGAGCAAATGTGACATCTTTTTTGCCACGTAAAGCAGCATGGGTTTGTAAAATTAAGACACCCAACGTTGTTGTCTTAATACCACCGGCGGTTGATCCCGGCGTACCACCAATATACATTAACATCATTGTCAATAGAATAGTGGCGGACCCAAGACCACCGACATCAAACTGTGTAAATCCGGCGGTACGATACGAAATAGACATAAATAGCGTATCAAAAACGCGCATGACGGGGGACAAGCCACTGGCAAACGCTAAGTTGCGTTCAGTTAATTCGAACAAAAGCCAACCACCAATGATTAAAACGCCGGTCATGACCAAAGCTAACTTTGAATGAAGTGTTAGACGATGCGTTTTTTGATACAGCAACACGTCACGCCAAACCAAAAATCCTAACGAACCAGCAATGACTAAGGCAGCAATAATCGCTAACACAAAGGGTTGGTTGACATATTCGGCGGTGTTTTTTGGCAAAATAGAAAAACCCGAATTACCAAAAGCAGAAATGGCATGGAAGATCGCATAAAAAGCACCACGGCCCCAGCCAAAATCATGAATAAAAAAGGGTGCTAATAAAATAGTGCCAATGAGTTGAATCGCAATCGAAAGTTTAATCACATAGCCAAAGACGGCACGTGTGTCATATAAACTTTGTAAATTATAGACTTCTTGCACCATCATTTTACTGCGTAAGTCCATCTGTCGACGAGTTGCCGTAAACAGTAATACTGAAAAAGACATAAATCCCAGCGCACCAATTTCGATTAAAATCATGATAATGGTTTGACCGAAAGTAGTCCAATGAGTTGCTGTATCAACAACGGTAAGGCCAGTAACAGATGCAGCAGATGTGGCGGTGAATAACGCATCCATAAATGTATGATCACGACCACCAACATAACTGATGGGTAGCATCAATAATAGTGCACCCACTGTAATCACGGTTAAAAAACCTAACGACAGTCGTTGCGGCATTGAAATACGCGACCAAAAGAAACGTCGCTGTGAATAATCATGAAATTTCCGCATTTCCGCAGCGGAGGGCAGGTCGATTTTTCTAGACATGCTCTTATTATAACGCATCTAATAAGGTTGATGAGGGTTTATTAGTTGGTATGGGTGAATATATTGAGTCATTTTATTGCCATTTTCACGATTGAAAAGCGTTTAGCAATAGGTAAAAATAATGAAATATATGTGTTTATAGAACATGGTATAATATTCTTTAAGGAATTTCCGCGAACAGCATTTGTCCGCGGAATTTTTACAAATGAAATGAATAGAAAGAAGTGGATGATATATGACCGAATCAACACCAGTCATTGAAATGCGACACATCGTCAAAAAGTTTGGCGATTTTGCTGCCAATGATGACATCAATTTACAAGTCCAACAAGGTGAAATTCACGCGTTACTTGGTGAGAACGGTGCCGGCAAATCGACATTAATGAATATTTTAACAGGGTTGTTGCAACCAACTAGTGGGGACATTTTAATTAATGGGCAACCAGTAGTGGTAGATTCGCCCTCAAAGTCAGATTCGTTAGGCATTGGTATGGTTCACCAACATTTTATGTTGATAGATGCTTTTACAGTGACGGAGAACATTGTTTTAGGATCAGAAATTACAAAAGGACTCTCATTAGATACCAAAACGGCGGCTAAAAAAATCCAAAGTTTGTCAGACCAATATGGGTTGGCAGTTAATCCAATGGCGAAAATCTCAGATATATCTGTGGGACAACAACAGCGTGTTGAGATTTTAAAGACCTTGTATCGTGATGCTGATATTTTGATTTTTGATGAACCTACGGCGGTTTTGACACCGCAAGAAATTGATGAATTGATTGCCATTATGCACAATTTAGCCAAAGAGGGCAAATCAATTATTTTAATCACCCACAAGCTGGACGAAATTCGAGCTGCCGCAGACCGCGTAACGGTTATCCGTGCTGGTAAGTCTATCAAGACATTCCCTGTTGCTGGTGTTTCATCACAACAATTAGCTGATTTGATGGTTGGACGTGAAGTGAGCTTCAAAACGGAGAAAGAACCTGCGCAACCAAAACAAACAGTGTTGTCGATTGACAATATTGAAGTAGATGATGCACGTGGCGTTGACGCTGTAAAAGACTTCAGTCTTGAAGTTAAAGCTGGTGAAATTGTTGGTTTGGCAGGTATTGATGGTAACGGTCAAACTGAATTAATTCAAGGGATTACAGGGCTAACCAAAGTTAAGTCTGGTCATATCACATTGAATGGTAAGGACGTGACAAACAAAAAGCCGCGTCAAATCACGGAATCAGGCGTTGGTCATATACCGGAAGACCGCTTACGTTTTGGCATGGAAGTTGACATGACTTTGTCAGAAAATCTGTCATTGCAAACTTACTACAAGCAGCCAATTTCTAAATCAGGTGTCTTACAGCCAGCAGAAATGGATAAGTTGGCTAACAAATTAGTCAAAGAATTTGATGTTCGTGCAGCAAGTATTCATGTTACAGCAGGTTCAATGTCGGGTGGTAATCAGCAAAAAGCTGTTGTTGCGCGAGAATTAGACCGTGATAATGACTTGATTATCGCAGCTCAGCCGACGCGTGGTTTGGATGTTGGCGCGATTGAATATATTCATCGTCGACTCATTGATCAACGTACTGCTGGGAAAGCGGTGCTGGTAGTGAGTTTTGAATTAGATGAAATATTAAATTTGTCAGACCGGATTGCTGTCATTAATGCTGGTAAAATTGTTGGTATTGTAGACGCCAAAGAGACAAATAAACAAGAATTAGGTTTGTTGATGACTGGCATGAGTTTGGAAGCCGCGCGTGAAGCGTTGAAAGAAGAGGTGACAGTCTAATGGTGGTGCAAAAAAATAATTTTTCAGTTGCACTGTTTTCTGTATTATTTGGGTTGATTGTCGGCGCTATCATTATGCTAGTGTTCGGTTATAATCCTATTTCAGGTTATATTGCTTTAATTAGTTCGGCGTTTGGGTCAATGCAAGACATTGGTGGTGTCCTGACGCAAATGACACCGTTGATATTGACTGCCTTGGGTTTCACGGTTGCATCAACGGCGGGATTCTTCAACATTGGTTTATCTGGGCAAGCATTGGCTGGTTGGGTAGGCGCTGTATGGTATGCGTTGAGTTTCCCTGATATGCCAGCCTTTGTGATGATTCCTAGTGCGTTAATTTTAGGTACTGCTTTGGGTGCCGTTGCTGGGTTAATTCCGGGTTGGTTACGTGCACAGTTTGGTGCTAGTGAAGTGATTGTCACAATCATGATGAACTATATCTTGCTCTTCTTGGGTAACAATATTTTGCAAAATACGATGGCAAAAAGCATCAAAGAATCTGCTGAAACGACGAAACAAGTTGGGCATAATGCCTCTCTTCAATTAAAATGGCTGACAGATTTGACACAAGGTTCAAGCGTTTCGACTGGAATCTTCATTGCTTTAATTATGATAGTGGTGGTTTGGTTTGTCATGAAAAAGACAACATTAGGTTTTGAAATTACCGCTGTTGGTTTGAATGCTGACGCTGCTAAATACGCTGGTGTTTCGGCAAAAAGAACAGCAGTTGTTGCGATGGCAATTTCTGGTGGTTTAGCTGGTTTAGCTGGTACAATCGAAGGGCTAGGCAACTATCTCAACTTCTTTACGCAAAATAGCTCACCATCTATCGGATTTGATGGTATGGCCGTTGCATTGTTGGGTGGTGGTTCATATTTGGGCATCTTGGGTGCTGCTGCGCTATTCTCAGTGCTCAAAATTGGTGGCTTGGGTATGCCAATGAGTTCAGGTGTGCCATTTGAATTAGTAGATATTGTGATTGCCTCAATTATTTTCTTCGTTGGCGCGAACTACTTAATCCGTCTGATTCAAAAGCGCATTAAAGCTATGGATGAAAAAGCAGCAGCTCAAGGCGCTGCTAAAAAGTCGGCCAAAGTTGCTAGCAAACAAGTGAAAGGTGGTGAATAAACATGTCATTAGTAGCGATTCTTACATTAGTTGTATCAAGTACATTGGTTTATTCAGCACCACTGATATTTACATCAATTGGTGGCACATTTTCGGAACGTAGTGGTGTGGTCAACGTTGGTTTGGAAGGTATCATGGGTATGGGTGCGTTTGCGTCCGTTGTGTTCAATCTTACGTTTGCAAATACTTTTGGCACGTTGACCCCTTGGCTTGGTCTGGTTGCTGGTGCAATTGTTGGGTTAGTCTTCTCACTCTTACATGCAGTAGCGACAGTCACTTTACGAGCTGATCACATTATTTCTGGTACTGTTATTAATTTGATGGCGCCAGCGTTGGGTGTCTTTTTGATTAAAGTAATCTATGGCAAAGGACAAACCGAACCTATTTCACAAGACTTTGGTTATGCTAATGTACCTGTTTTAGATAAAATTCCGTTCATTGGACCAATCTTTTTTGAAAAAACATCAGCCCCAGCATGGTTAGCAATCATCGTGGCTGTTCTATCATGGTATATCATTTTCAAAACAAAATTTGGCTTGCGCTTGCGTTCAGTAGGTGAAAATCCACAAGCAGCTGACACGCTAGGTCTAAATGTTGCTCGTCTACGATATTCTGGTGTGATGATTTCAGGTGTTTTAGGTGGTGTTGGTGGTGCAGTAGTTGCTCAGTCAATTTCACTTAATTACAGTGTCGGCACTATCGTGGGACAAGGATTCGTGGCTATGGCGGCCATGATATTTGGCCGATGGAATCCATTAGGTGCCATGGGCGCTTCATTGTTTTTCGGATTATCACAGTCACTTGCAGTTGTGGGTGCACAATTGCCGGGCTTGAAAAATGTTCCGTCAATTTGGTTACAAATTGCACCTTACGTACTGACAATTGTCGTGCTTGTCTTCTTCTTTGGTAAGACACGAGCGCCAAAAGCAGATGGTGTTAATTATATTAAAGCAGCTTAATACACTTCAAAACATGTCAAAATGGCATGTTTTTTTGATGCAAAAAACCCTTCGTGAGAAGGGTTTATGATTTAAGAATAGTCTGCTGTTTTGGTTTGAATAGCTTTAGCGCTGGCTGCCAACTTGTCTTGCTCCTCAGCAGTTAGTGGCAAATCGAAGTTAGCGACAACACCGCCGCGACCAATAATCGCTGGGGATGAAATATAGCCATCAAAATCCTCGTTATAGTGAGAAACAATCGCTTCTTTTCGTGCATCAGACAAAATAATTTGTAGCAATGAGACGGCGGCGTGGGCAATGGCAAAATTCGTATAGCCTTTACCAGAATGAACAGTGAAGCCACCGACACGAGCGTCATTTTCTAATTTATCCAAATCAAGTGATTTTTCTGCTGCCCATGTACGGACATTTTGACCCATAACATTAACTGTTGACCAAGCGGCAAACTGAGAGGCGCCGTGTTCACCTAATACATAGCCGTTGACACTACGCGGGTCGACACCTAGCGCTTCGCCAAAGACGCGCTTGAGTCGCGCTGTGTCAAGGTAAGTTCCTGTCCCGATAACTTGTGCACTTGGCAAACCGGTAGCTTGCTGGTAGATACCAGTAATGACATCAACAGGATTACTAATGGCTAACAATACACCATTAAAACCGACTGCTTTCAAGTCAGCACCAACCTGCTTGGCCATTGGCAAGTTTGCCTTGAGTTCACCAAAGCGATCACCATCTGGTTTGATGAGATGAATGTGACCAAGTGCGCTGATGACAACATCTGCATCTGCTAAATCAGGGTAATCACCAACATGCACATCAATGTGTTTATCCAAAAGACTTGCTGCGTCGCTGAAGTCTAATGCCTCAGAGGCCACTTTCTCTGGTTTCTTGTCAATCAGCACTAGTTCATCAGCTAAACCTTGTGACACAATCAAATGTGCGACGGTTGCGCCCACGTGACCGATACCAACTATTCCTACTTTACGCATAAAAACCCCACCTGTTCATTTTCATTAAATATGAATTAAATTATACACTTAATAAGTTAAAATTTCATTGCTAATATCACATTTAATTAGTTAGGCAATAAAATACTTTAGAATTTGTTCTTCGGTGAGCATTTTTTTATCTTCGTCACGAACATCAAGGACAATTTGGCCTGCATTTAAAATGATGAGGCGATTACCATATTGTAAGGCGTCTGCCAAATTATGAGTAATCATCAAAGCGGTTAAATGATTGTCCGTCACCTGCTGATTGGTGGCTAACATCAGTTGTTCTGACGTTTTTGGATCGAGCGCTGCCGTATGTTCATCTAGTAAAAGTAGCTCTGGTTTGACGCGTGTCGCCATCAAGAAGCTTAAAGCTTGTCGCTGACCACCGGATAAATCACCGGTGGCTGTTTGTAGCCGTGTATCTAAGTTATTACCCATCGTTTTTGTAATTGTGGCGTACTCATTGAGCTTTTCTTTTGTCAAACCTCGACTACGCAGACGACGCTTAGCACCTCGTTTTTCAGCGAGCAATAAATTTTCGGCAACAGTCATCCGAGGCGCTGTACCCATCTTCGGATCTTGAAAAACACGAGCGATATAGTTGGTGCGTGTTACGGCAGATTCGTTGGCAATGTTGTGATTATGGTGCAAAATTTGACCCGTACTAATTGGCAAATTACCAGCGATTGCGTTGAAAAGGGTTGATTTTCCAGCACCGTTGGTGCCCAAAACAGTAATGAAGTCACCGTCAAAAATATCAAGGTTGAGTGATTTGAGAATTTCGGTATTCTCACCGACAGTCACAACGACATTTTTAAGTGAAAAAACAGGTTCAGTCATGAGGGGCAACTCCTTTTTTAAGCATAGTGTCTAATTTCAGTGCGTGGCGAATTTGTGGTAACATCATAGCCAAAGCCAATACAAAGGCAGAAATTAAGTTCAAATCGTTAGTGCTAAAGCCAAGTTGCAAGACAGCCAGCAAGACCAAACGATATAAAATCGAACCAACAATCACGGCAACAAGTCGTTCATTTAATGTTAATTCGCCAAAGACAACTTCACCAATAATGATTGAGGCTAGGGCAATGACAATAATACCAATGCCCATATTAATGTCGGCGTAGCCATTATTTTGAGCAATGACAGCCCCGCCAAAAGCGATTAAACCATTGGATAACATCAGTCCCATGATGGTCATCCGATCAGTTTTGATACCAATTGATTGCGCCATATTAGGGTTATCGCCAGTGGCAATGAAAGCTTGTCCGAGTTCAGTTTGGAGGAAGAAAATCAGTGCGATAGTGATAATTACAATGATGACGAATCCAACTAATACAGAGTCAAAATATTTAGGCAGGTGCCGTAAGAAAGCGGCCGAAAAGAGTGACTTTTGGTTGAGCAATGAAATATTAGCTGACCCCATAATGCGTAAATTGATGGATAACGAGGCTGTCATAACCAAGATACCAGCTAACAAGATAGGAATTTTTCCTTTTGTGTAAAGTAGACCAGTGATTAAACCGGCAATTGCGCCAACAATAAAAGCGCTAATAGTTGCCAAATAGGGATTCACGCCGTGGGCAATCATAGCCACAGCAGTCGCTGCACCCAATGGAAATGAGCCTTCGACAGTCATATCAGGAAAATTTAAGATACGAAATGTGAGAAATAGCGCGACCCCTAATACGGCCCAAAGTAGTCCTTGACCAATGCTTGAAACGATAATACTCATTTGATTACTTCTCCTTTACTTTCAGCGTCTTTGACGAGTGATTGTGGTAATGTGATACCCAATAATTTAGCTTGTTTTTCATTGACTACTGGCACACCCTTAGTGATTGTTTTGACAGGGTATGTGGCAGGGTTTTTGCCTTTCAAAACCTTAGCAGCCATGATGCCTGCTTGGTAGCCGATGTCATATTGGCTCACTGAGATAGTGGCTAAACCACCGTCTTTAACCATTGTATCGACTGCGGGGATGACTGGAATCTTTTCTTGGTTTGTGACATTAATTAGAGTTTTCATGGCTGAAGCAACACCGTTATCTTGTGGGGCGTAGACAACATCGACTTGACCGGCCATTGTTTCAGCAATTTGTTGCATATCGTTGGTTGTGGCAATCGTATACATTTTAACGTCATAGCCTTGGCTCTTAGCTAAAGTTGCCATTTTTTTGGCATTATATTCGCCACCGTGATCAGAAGTTGTGTAGATAATGCCAAGCTTTTTGGCAGATGGGACAACTTCTTTAATCACATCTAAATGCTGTTGAAGAGGTGAATCACCTGATGTACCAGTAATATTTTTACCTGGGCGTTGTGTTGATTTGACTAAGCCTCCTCCGACAGGGTCAGTAATACCGGCCAAAATAACAGGTGTTTGTCCGTCAGCTGTTTTAGCTAACGATAAGGCGGCAGGAGAAGCGATACCAACTGTTAAATCAGCATTCTCGTTAGCAAATTTCTGTGACATGGTCTTCAAGTTAGACTGATCTGCTTGCGCATTTTGATAATCAATTTTGATTTTGCCTTTGGTGTAACCTTCATGAGCCAAACCAGCGACGACACCTTTGTGGATTTGATCTAGTGCAGGATGGGTTACTAGTTGTAGAATGCCGACCGTTGGTATGTACTGCTTTTTGGCGGTTTGAGGCTTGGATGTTTGGAAAAATGCGACACCCAAAAATGCGACAATGACGATGATAACTGCTGCTAAACGTTTGTTCATAATATAATCTCCATAACTGTTCTCTTCATAAAAAAATGACCTTGGGAAGCCACACAAAGCTTTCCAAGGTCAAAAGAAAAGTCTGCATGGCGTGTTGATTGCCATACAGACTCAAAGTAATGCAAAAGTCGTCGGTATGGACAAAACTGATTGTCTCAGCTTGTCCGTTACCGAAAAGCTGATTTACCGACGCCACCAAGCGTTACTAAATTGTGCTGAAACTTTTTGCATGATTTATCTCCGAGTTGTTTATGGAATAAGGATACTAAGAATTTGATGAGTTGTCAAGCACATTGTTAAGATAATTATTAAATCTGTTGTGTGATAATACAAACAGTAGTGGTTTGTCGCGTTAAGGGCTGTGTATAAACTAACAAAATCTTATATTTTATTCACAGTACGACGCAACAAAGGGCTAGGTTTGCCGGTTAAAATACCGGCCACTTCTTTGGCAAATTCAGATCTGGCAACTGGTCGAAACTTATTGAAGTAGGCAATACTTTTCAGATGGGTCAAGGTCACACCTGGCCAATATGAACTTTGTCGCGCGGGATCAAAAATAATACCGGGGTAAACTGCAAAAGCGCGACCAGGTAGCGCCTGAGCCATTTCGCGCTCAACGGCTAGTTTGGCTTTTAAGTAAGGTCGCATAAAGAATGGTCCAGCGTTTGCTGATATGAAAAGAAACTTTGGTTTGATTTCCTGCGCTAATAAATGAATCAGTTGATGAGCTGGTTCATAACTGCTGTTTTGGTAGGTTTGATTTTTTAATGGGTTGGGTAACAGAATACCAACAGCGTCAATTACCCAATCCGCATCACTCACAATAGGACGCAATTGTTCACTATCACTTAGCGCAATTGCGTGATAGTGTGTCTGATCGCCTGGTTTGCCATTGAATGGATGGCGTGAAATGCTGTGCACCTCAAATAATTCGGACGACAAATATTTAATTAAACCCTGACCAACGAAACCAGTACCACCCACAATGACAATCTTTTGTTTCTTTTCAATCATCGGCTTACCTCACGATTATTTCAGCATATTGTTGCGATTGTCCCAAATATATGAAATAGCTAGAATCAATAATCCTAAGTTAGAAGTCAAAATAGCAAATGTAGATTGCTTCATAATCCAACTAATCAATGAGACAAACATCAAAACTAATGCTAGTATCACGACATACACGGTGCTTTTTTTCATGATAATCTCCTTAAATATATTACAATTACTATTTTAACACGAGTCCCTTGATAATCGTGAAATGAGAAACTGATTGCAGCAGTCATGATGGACTAGGCGAATGAGATGTCAATCGCTTGTAAATAGGCTGTACTGGTGTAATATAGATGAAGAACATTTGTCAGAAGGGACAGACAGATATCTGGCTTATCAAAAGTCGATTTGTTAAAATAGAGGGTATGCAAAAACAGAGTAGATTCTTAACTGAATTGATAGGGGTTGGTATCGGCGGTGCCATTGGTGGTAGCGTACGGTATTTGTTGGGATTAGTGCCAATCATTGGTGCTATGCCGGTAATGACAATGCTGATTAATTGGGTAGGAACGTTTTTGCTTGCATCACTTGGCGCTTATCTTGCGAATCGTGAAAGTCGCTTACAACCTTGGCAAACTTTTATTGGTACAGGGGTAATCGGCGGCTTTACAACTTTTAGTACGATGATTTTACAAGTTAACCAGCAGGCTCTAATTAGCCTGACAACTGCCATAATCTATGTTGTCTTAACAATAGGTGGTGGGTTAATTATGGTCAAAATCGGTCAAAAGTTTGGTCGTAAAGTGAGCGAGGTGCGTTCATGACATTACTAATTGTTGCGATTGGTGCAGGATTAGGTACAATGTTGCGATACTTAACGGTCACTTTTTGGTCGACTAAACCACAGTACCTCACAGCTATTTTTGCGGTTAATATGGTTGGTGCTTTTTTTATGGGGATACTAATGGCAACAGGCGCTACCAATGCCTTGCATCATTTTTGGTCAACCGGTGTACTAGGCGGATTGACGACATTTAGTACGATGATGACCCAAAGTGAACAACATGCCACCTTGCAGCAACTATTATATCTATTAATCCAGTTGGTTGGCGGTTTGGTCATCTTTGGCTTGGGATTTGCTTTAGCCACCTTTTTGTAAATATGGAGAGAACAAATGAGTAAAATAGCAGTTATTATTGATTCATCATCAGCGATGCCAGTGGTAACGCGCAATCGTTATCATATTTTTCAGGTCAATGATCCCATTATTTTTGGTGATGAGGTCTACAAAGAAAGTGTTGATATTCATGATCTTGGTGAGCTCGTTAAGATGATGAAAGATAAGAAGCAAATTGCTTCGACTTCTCAACCAGCACCCGGCGATTGGGAAGAAGCTTTGAATTTAGCCAAGGCATCAGGTTACGATCAGGCTTTGTTGGTCACATTATCATCAGGTATTTCAGGCACTTATCAAACAGCTGCAGCAGTCGCTGATAGTTATGAAGGCATGTCTGATGTACGCGCATGGGATTCTAAAATTGCTGTCATGGGTGCTGGTATGCAGGCATTAATGGCCGCTGCTATGGCTGAAAAAGGTAAGACATTAGATGAAATCATGGTAGCGCTTGAGAAATTGCGTGAGTCGATTGTGGTCCGTTTTGTGGTGAATGACATTTCACATTTGCAACGGACAGGGCGTTTGTCACGTGGTGCAGCCTTAGTGGGCGGTTTGCTCAATATTAAGCCGATATTATCAATGGACGTGCAAGATGAAGGTAAGATTGGTGCTGTTGGTAAGGCCAGAAAAATGAGCGGGGCGTTGAAAGAAATTAAAGAAACGCTACGTCAATCATTAGCCGAAGTCGATTATCCCGTGCGTGCCATTGTAGTCGATGGTAACGACGCCAAATTAGGTGATAAGTGGCTCAAAGATTTGCAGGCTGAGTATCCCACTGTCAAATTTGAACGTGGGGTGTTGGGTGCGTTTATTGGTGTTCACACAGGTGACGGCGCTATGGGCGTTCTCTGGGCACATGATTGGGAAGATTTAATTTAACTTAGAACAAAAATAGAAAGCATTGTCATCTTGATGACAATGCTTTTTGAGTGTTTTAGTGCTGTAAATGGTATTGATGCGTTACACTGAAAGTAGAGGAAATCACGATGGTAATAAAAAAGTGGCAGCATGTCGCCCTATTAGTTGGAATGGTTGTTGTGGTGGAGGCAATTGGTGGATTATCGGCTTTTTTAGCGGGTGACATTAAGAAAATTTATAATCAGTTAGTACAGCCACCACTTTCACCGCCAGATTTCGTTTTTGGGATTGTTTGGCCCATTTTATATCTGTTGATTGGTGTGGCTGCTTATTTATTATTAGTTAGTCAGCATCATGCAGCAGCCAAAAAGACTAATTTGGTGTTATTTGGGTTACAACTTTTTGTTAATTTTATTTGGAGTATTGTGTTTTTTGGTGGTAATCTTTACTGGATTGGTGTACCGATTATTCTGGTTTTAGATGTCCTAGTGATTGCCTGCATTGTCTCTTTCAGGCGCAATCAATTGTGGGCGAGTTACTTGATGTATCCGTACTTGGCGTGGATTATGTTTGCGACTTACCTCACGATTGCAGTGGCTATCTTAAATTAAAAAGTGACAGTTTTGTCAACTGTTAATCAACCGAGTCGTTCTAAAAATGGCTCGGTTTTGTTGTATAATTAAATCACATAATTATTTACGGGGGTTACTAATGCAACGTTCAAAACGTTACCTGATTGTTTACGAGGTATTAAACGCTGTAACACACGGTTTAGGATTTATTTTGGCCGTGATTGCTGGCATCGCATTGCTATTTCATGTCTTGCAACGACCAGTGTCTGCTTTCGAGTTGACAGCGATAATCATATATATCGCCACAGTTGGCTTGTTTTTGCTTGCATCAACTTTGTTTCATTCGTTGGTATTCACGCGTGCGGCCAAAATATTTCAATTTTTCGACCATGCGGGTATTTATCTAGTGATTTTAGGTAGCTATACGCCGTACACTTGGCTACTAATCAAAGGATGGGTCGGCTGGAGTATCTGGGGTGCTATTTTGGCAATGACGATTGCCGGCTTTGTCTATGACTTATTCTTTGTCGGACGCTGGCCATGGGTGTCGGTGGTCATTTACCTTGTGATGGGGTGGCTGATTATTTTGGCAATGCCAATCTTGTGGGGCGTATTGTCACACACAGCCTTCTGGTTGCTTTTGGCTGGCGGCTTAACCTATTCTGCGGGGACAATTTTTTATCTAATTCCTAAGATTCCTATGGGGCATGTCTACTGGCATCTATTTGTACTCGGTGGCGCTGGCTTGATGTATGCCAGTATCTTTATTTCACTCTAAAAATTTAAACAAAATCAATGTGATATTATTGTTTTTGAGCTATAATATAGCTGTTAAATAATTGCAGGAGAAATTAAAATATGGCATTGACACAATCACACGTTAAGCAATGGGTAATTGATCAGCACTTGGATACTTGGGGGCCAGTCAACGTTACCTGGCATGATGATTTGAAGCGTACGGTGATTATCGTCGCTGACGGGACGAAAAATCAAGTTCGTCAAGAGATTAAGAAAATTGTTGCTGGTAATATTGAAAAGGGCATCATTTCAAAAGAAGACGCAAATGACTTTCTCGATTCCTTACATGTCAATGATTATGCCGTTGAAGATTGAGCCGAAAGGCTTTTTTTTTTTGACAAAAATTGTGTGTTTGTCGGTCAAGTGTGTGTTTAAAATGGTCAATTGTGCTGGTTTATCAATATTATGTTTATGAGTCGATATACTTAATTTTGTACCAAGCAAGGTTAGCAAGTAGTTGACCCAGTGGTTCAAAAAAAGGAGGATAAGACAATGATTAAAAAATCATTATTACTGAGTATTGCTACATTGGGAATAGGGATGTGTGTGGTAACCGTACATCCACATGCAGCCAGTATTGAGCAAATGAAAGCCAATGTTAATGCAGATACAGGCGTAATTTTTAGTGAAGAATTGGGGCGTGATATGACTAAAAGTGAGGCAGATCTTTACTTTGAAACGGTTAGTCAAGCACAACGCAAATTAGGATTACCAACTTCACAAGTGACGCCGGAAATTGATAAAGCGGCTCGACAAGTGGTAGCTGAGAATACCAAGAAGCCGGTGCATAATACAAAAACAAAATTAAATTTTAAACCAGATAATTTATTGTTGGGAACCTCAATTCCAACAGAAGCTAAAACATTAACAGGCAGCACTTATAAATCAGACCCTTTTTCTGGTTCAGGGTGGCGGTATAGTGGGTACTACTTTAATTTCAAAGATTATGTGGCTAACCCAAGCTTTGGTGTTCGTGTAAACGGTGATTCCTTTAATTTTATTACGCGACGTAACACAGCTAAGGTAGCATCTTATGCTGTTAATCCCGACGGCAAGTTTCATTACTATCCCAGCACAAATAGTGGTAATTTGAATGGTTATTTTTCAACGCTAGACCCAGTCAGTGGTTCGTATTACGAAATTAATTAACAATAAACTTATCCATCTAATGGCCGCCTAGTGTACAAGGCGGTTTTTACTTGTTAATATATAACATGAAAGAATAAATTATATTTTAGATATTGCGCTAGTATATAACAAAAAATGAGGTATCTATGAAGGTTGCAATTTGTGATGATTCACTCGTATTGGCTAATCAAGTTGACACACTGTTACGCAACTATGATATGAAGCGATTTGATGTTGATGTTTTTACTAATCCTTTGCGATTATTAGCTTCATTAACTGATAACTATTATGACTTTTTCATACTTGACATTGAAATGCCGGAGATGTCCGGTGTTGTGTTAGCAGGTCAAATCAGGGATTTTGGTAACGCTAATCCTATTATTTTTGTGACCAGCTATAAGGAATACATGGAAGATGTTTTTGCTTTACACACATTTGATTATTTAATCAAACCGCTGACACAAGAAAAAATGAATCAATCGTTGAAACGCTTAACCAACTATTTAGGGTTACAAAGTCGACGATTCACTTTCACTTTCAATCGTACGTCACATAGTTTGGATTTAACAGAAATTAGATATTTTGAAAAAAATCGTCATACAGTTTTGATTCATACAAGACACCAAATCTATGAAACATCGATGACTACTGCTGATGTACTAGCTAAATTAGATCATCGTTTCGTTCAGGTTCATCAATCCTTTATTGTAAATGTCAATGCAGTTAAGCATCTGAAAAATCAATCATTACTTCTAAACGATGAGACCATAATTCCAATTAGTCGCAAGTATCAAAGACAAGCTAAAATCGCCATTATGGCGGCTTTGAGGGAAATGATGTCATGAAATTAATGATAGAAATTTATGTCAGTAATTTGACTTTATTGGCTGTTATGTTAGGGATGGTTGCCATTTTTTTTAGGCAATCCTTGTTTATCAATTATCGTCCAACGCGTGTCACCCTTGGGATTTTGGGTAGTTTATTGTTTTACTTGTGGTTTTTAATGGCGCAAAATACTGTAGGGTTTGTGCCATTATTGTCAAATGAAATTGGAAAACAGTGGCATTTGGACTTTAGTTTGCTATTGTCACTGTTGATTGTTGTATGCTTTTGTTGGTTTGTTGTGATTCCGGCTAAGTCAAATCTGTTAGCCAGTTGTTTTTGGACGAGCATTTTGGTTGCAGGGCTTTACGCTAGTCAGTTTATTGGCGATATTATCTTCAATCAATTACTGCCATTATTGCAATCGTTGCATTTTGTTAGTGCTTGGGGACGTACAGGTATTGAACTGATATTGGTAGTAGCCACGACGCTGATGTTGAAGTATTGGTTAAAGCCAACACTTGTCCAAACCACAAATCGTAATCAGTTTGTTCAAATCACCTTAATTTTAATGGTCAATATGTCAACGATGGGGTTGTTTTATTTCATGCGTGACATTTATTATCCAGTGGCTTTATCGTTTGAAAAAGTTTGGTTAGTTGTCCTCATTATTGTGGTACTGAATACTTTTGTTCTAGTCATTTATCAAGGGCAAAATATCTATTATTTGAAATTACATCAAATTGAACGTGAAAATGAAATCTTGCAGCGGGAAATTGCGGCTATTAACCTCACTAAGGCTAATTGGGAAAAGATTACAGCAATCAAACATGATTTACGCAACCAAAACATTGTTTTATTGGGATTAATTGAACAAAGCGACTATGATCAAGCAAAGACATTGATTCGAAATGGTATGTCAGAATTAACGATGGGTACGCATTTTTTTACGCGTAATACCTTGCTTAATTATTTGCTCAATGAAAAAAATAATTTAGCTAAAGCACAAGGCATTCAATTAAACAGTCAAATTTTGGTGCCAGAATCTTTAACCATTCCTAATGATATTTTGGCAATTGTGATTGGCAACTTATTGGATAATGCGTTTTCCGCAGTTGCGCGTCATCGTCAAGGCAAACAAATCGTCTCACTCGTGGTCAAGGCAGTCAATCAAAAATTATTGATTCAGGTCAGCAATGCGTTTAATGTTGATGAAGTCGATAGTCGACGTGATCGGTTGCAAAAGGGGTTTGGATTGAAAAATATCAAGCAAATTGTCGAAAAATATGACGGTTTGTATCAACAACAAATCAATGGTTCTCAATATGATGTCAGCATTATATTTTTTGACATCTAATCACAAAAAAAGCTATCAGAATTAATTCTGATAGCTGATATAGTGGTCAGCCAGGGGCTCGAACCCTGGACCCACGGATTAAGAGTCCGTTGCTCTACCAACTGAGCTAGCTGACCATATCATCTGTTTCACAACAATAAATATAATACCACGTGATTTATGAAAAAGCAAGCAGCAAATATGATAAAATGGAACTATTCTCAATATGGAAGGAAAAGCGTTGACTGTTAATAAGCAGTCTGAAACGCGTTTAGACACATGCTAGATCTGATTAAATCAATCATTATTGGTATCGTTGAAGGCCTGACAGAATTTTTGCCAGTATCATCAACAGGGCACATTATTTTGGCGGAAACACTGATGAAAATCCCCGGTGGCGCTGTGTGGACGAAGTCTTTCACCCCATTTTTCGATTATGCCATTCAATTGGGTGCCATTTTTGCCGTGATTCAACTTTATTTCAACAAATTGAATCCATTTTCACCACAAAAAACAGACCGTGAAAAGTTCCAAACATGGCGCCTGTGGATTCGTGTGGCAGTTGGTGTCTTGCCCGCTGTGGTCTTTGGTTTATTGCTGAATGACTTCATGGATGCGCATTTGCTGAATTTCTGGGTTGTTTCAGCCATGTTGATTATTTATGGTGTGATCTTCATTGTGATTGAAAATCGTCAAAAGGGTATTGCGCCTTTAATTACAGACGTCAACCAAATCACGTTTAAGCTAGCGCTCTACATTGGTTTGTTCCAAGTTTTGTCATTAGTACCGGGAACATCTCGTTCAGGTGCCACGATTCTTGGTGCCATCATTCTTGGTGCTTCACGCTTTGTTGCTGCAGAATTTTCATTTTTCCTATCAATTCCGGTGATGTTTGGTGTCACGCTATTGAAGATGTTCAAGTTCTTCCATGAAGGTGGCTCATTCACTGGTATGCAAGGCTTGGTTATGCTATTTGGCTTTGTGGTTTCTTGGATTGTGGCGTTGTTTGCGATTAAGTTTATGATGAATTACATCAAAAATAACGACTTCAAGGCCTTTGGTTACTACCGTATTATCGTTGGTGTGATCTTCTTGTTGCTTGGCATGACAGGCGTGATTACGACAATGCATTAAAATAAAATGTGTTACCATTTCTGAAAAAAATTGACAAGACAATGAAATGTCATCTATCAATTACTAACTTATAGCTAGTAATTGATTTTTTTATCAAAAATGACGGATGATTAGGTGACTTTTATTTATAAATTATGTAATATTTTTATTTGTTTATAAAAAGGCATTTTTTGGACACATTTATTTCATAATATAGTCGCGTTATTGTGAAATAATGTTATTATCAAAAGAAAATTTAAATATAAGGTAGATTGCAAGAATTAACCGAACACTGCAAACTGCTGAAAAACCTTTCGTGGTGATTGCCAGTTGAGTGTTTTCATTGGTCTCGCATTGATCCAATGATTAATTTGATCTAATTCTTTGGCGCTA
>NZ_MOWQ01000023.1:0-28168 GCF_002095565.1 Leuconostoc sp. BM2
TCAAAATAGCTGAGGTGTTGTTAGCCTTGTTAGCACCCGCACCCGCTTCATAATCCAGTGCAATGTAACTGCCCTTAGCTAATCCTGCGTTTTGTGCGTCTTGTACAGCTAGTTGTGCGTGATAACTTGCTTCACTAACTGAATCACCGAACTCACCCCAGAAATAGCCACCAGTTTGCATACCAACGGAATCAGCGTTATGAATTTGTGCGTAGGCTTTATGGTTGACGTAATGACTACCCTCACCGCCACCACGTCCGCCTAGCTTAACCATAGTGAACTTATCGCCATAGCTCTTAAACTGGCTGAAATAGCTTGTGGTTGTGCCTTGATAACTAGCAACATCAATACCTAATGTATTGGCTGATGCGCCTGAAATCGTGACAACTAAAAAGGCAACCGCTCCAATCGAAGCGACTGCCCATCGTTTTAACTTATTCACTTTTAAACCTCCCGTTTATCGTGTTTCCACGTTTCTAATGCCGTTAAGCGCACTTCATGATTATTTGCTTGTTTGTTGCTCTCTTTGAGTTCATTTTTCAAACTAGCAATGTCTTGCCTTAAGCCACTAATTGCGTTGACAATAGTATTTTTCAACACCCACCATAAACCACCCAACAACATTGACCCAATCGTCAACCAACTTAATACATCATGTGGCCATATCATTTACGCACCTCCTTTCATTGACTCAACGCTGACGTGCTATCAGAAGTTGAGTCGCTAGTGCTATCTGTTTCTGATTCATTTTCAGATTGTGAGTCTGAATCTGATTGGCTATCTGACACGCTGTGACTCTTTGATTCACTTTCTGATTGTGAATCAGATTCTGATTGGCTAACATCTGATTGACTTTCTAGCGTGCTGCTACTTTCTGATTGGCTGTCTGATTCAGATTCACTCGTCACTTCACTTTCAGATTCACTGTTTAGCACTTCTGCACTAGTTGTTTCGCTGTCTACTGTTGATTTAACATTATCCAATGAAACTACTGGCGCATTTTCTTTTTGAATGGCAACCAAAAAGTCATCAAAAGCAGTGATGACTTTATCTTTATTTGCTTGATAACCCGCTACCGTATTAACTGAAACACCAATATTTTGAACCACACCATTATTCCGTTGCGCTGTAAAATCGGCTACCAAGACATTACCGTCATCATTAACCGGTTGCTCATAATAAATTATTTTATTTTGATTCATGTTCTCTCCTAGTTAATTGGATAGATGATAGTACCAGTGGCGCCTGTCAAAGAATTGAATTCAGAGGTAGGCGTCCAAGTTCCATACATGACGCTACCTGTACTTTGGGATTGAACAGTTACCGATACCGGCCATGATTTTCCTTTATTTATGTTAAGATTTGAGGCTGCAAATACCTGTGAATGTGGACTAGACGGTCTCAAAGCGTATGGAATAACTAAAATCTGATTACCGTTGGTGGATTTTGAACAATTCAAGTTATAGAAGTTAATAATCATCATTCCATTCTTTACGCGATATTGTGCAAATCCTGTACCGCCGTTTGTATGTGTACCATTGACTAATTCAGCATCTATCCAACCCGTGTCATTGAAAACACTTTTAATAACCGTAGTCTTCGCGCTAGTCGTTGTTGAAGTGAATGAAGCAATCGGTAATTCATAAAGAAAACCGCCATTGTTCAAATCGTCTTGAGTCAGTTTTTCTGTAACCGCTACCAGATAGGCCTGTTTAACGTCCACTTGATAAGTTGGTATGCCAGCTGTACCACTAACATCATTGGTCTTGGTTAAATCAACCGCAATGGCAATTTTTCCATTTGAATTTGCCGGAAGCGTTAATGTTTCTGACTGTGTTATCTCCACTAAACGCCCCTGAATGACCGCTTGTCCTGTACCAACGGTAGCTACCAAACCATTAACCGTTACCGCAAATTGGCTACCTCTGTTTAAAGTTCCGTTGGTATCATTGACTAAGCCGCTATATAGACTTGCATCATTAGCCGGACTGACCGTGTTTCGGTCTGATTGATACATTGTGATTGCCATAGTTCCTCCTTAATTACCTTTTCAAAATAAGTCAGCATTACCAAAGCGCAAATTACCGAACGTGAGTGAAATTGTATCACTATCACTGTTCAATGAATAAGCTGATAAAACTGAATTATAAAGTGCTTGATTGTAATAAATGTTTGATTGAAGCCCTAACTTAACCTTGTCTAAAGGCATGAAATTGTTATCAATCGGCATTGAAAATTTAATGTTGTGGCTATAACTGTTCCCTGATAATTCAGTTTGAGCAATTGAGTCGTTGGTTGGGTTGTCAGTTGCTGTTTTGTCGTACAAATAAACATGTACTTGTGTTGGTTGCACAACATTTGAATTTAACGATTTAACCACTGTTCCATCAGTTTGTAACCAATAGCGGGCAATGATTGACGGTGATTCCATGTTAGTAGAAGCTTTATCCACGATCCACAACTCATTGTTATAGCCACGTAAACCACGACTATCAGAAACAGTCCAACCAGTAAAATCATATTTATTATTCTTAAAATTCCACGTATCAGTCACTTGATGAATATCAATTTCTGGATAATAAAAAGGCACACCGTTTGATGTCCCCTTTGCAATATCTTTAACTGTCAGCACTACATTGTGTAGCTTGAACCCACGAATCAAATAATCAATGAAATTGCTAGTGTTGTTGCCATCAGAACTAGTAACTGCAAAAGCTGTATTAGTTGAGTTAGTCAGTGAGCGTCCTAAAATATTGGTTGTGGCTGTTGAGTTAATATAGCCTTTTATTAGATTGATGATATGCGTTTCATAGCTTGCCCCTGACTTATTACCAACCACGATTTCGCCATTTAGCACATTCCAAATATAGCAAGCTGTTAAGGTATTCTGATTGGTATCTCCAGCCATATCAACTGCTGTTAATTGTCCGTAATATAGGAGCGTTTTAGTGTTGGCTATTTCAATTGCAATATAATCACCTAATAAACTTGTACCGTTATCAGCTATGACAAAAGTAGACGTAGCGTTACTCAAATTATCCATCTGTAAATCATAAGTTAACAATGGATAAGCCCCTCTAGTCGTTAGATCACTGCCCTTAAAAATGGTTGCTTGTAAAGATAAACTCATACCAACAACCTCTCTTCTTTGAACGTGATATTTACATCAGAATCGGCATCTAAATAGAACAATACGGTTGATTCACCCTCTGGAATTTGCACAAAGTTAGTCTTGGTATAGTCCTGCAATTGGGAAACATCAACGTAACTACCATCAGGATTGTATAGCCTAGCGTACTGGTCTTCTGGGTGCGAACTCACGACTAACTGTTGATTATCTGTCAGTTTCAGCGCGAAGCCATCAGTCGCTACCACATTTCCTTTTTGAACAACCGTCCAAGTTGGATTAACTGAGCATGGCCCCTTGACTGTAATAACACTAGGTGAGCCACTTTGTAATCCAAAATATTGTGACTTATTATTAAGCGACATGACTTTTTCATTTGATGGTCGATTGCTTTCTTGATAAACATAATAAGGTGCATAAGCATATTCAAACGGAATAGCCAGTTTATCTTCTGGAGCAGGAGTCCAATCTGTTGCTGTGTTACCTCGCTCAAGCTTTGGTGCTGCAAACTCATACCGTGCACCTGGTGCTCTTGTCGCTTCTGGCACTTCTACACGTATAGAATTCTTGTAGTCTCTAGCTGGGTTATATTTAATATCTTTAAACTTAAAAGTAACTACTATTCGTGTCCACTCCCCCTCTTTTAAGCTGGTTAATCTCACAGGCACATTCCAGTCTTTTGTAGTTGCCTCTGAGATAAATTTTATGCTGGCATACGACATCCCCGCGGGGTCTTCTCCAACCACTCTAAAGTAAACAGAGTAGGTAAAATCGTCCGTGGTATTAATGACACCTCGGTCTAATAGGTCTTTATAGCTATATCGAGCATTGTCCCATCTGAGCGGAGTACGGTATATTTTAGACCCTAGATAAGTGCCCCATTCCTCTGTCCAGCCGCCGTTTCCCCAAGGCCACGTCCCACTTTTGGTTTGGGTCAGAGAATCAAGCAATAGGTTTCTATTAACATATTGGTCATACTTAGGTCTGTATATCTTGCCATAAGTCCCTAAATTAGGGTCAGGGTCATAACTCTTGTATTCCGCTGATTTGTTGTTATACCAGTTGTTGATGAATTCTAGAGTGAATGACTCGTCTAATAGATTGGGATCATATGAACTACTACCAATCTCCGATTTTGTCATTTCAGACAACATAGCTTCACGGTTCCATGTTCCAGAATCCGATGTATAAGTCATTGTATATGGTTGGTAAGCTAAAAATTCAGAAAATTTTTGAAAACTATCAAACGTTTCGCTAACTACGCTACCAAACAGTATTTTGGCATTAAATTGACCCTGTGATAAACTCTGCTTAGTCAGTTTAAAATATGTTTGATAGTTATTATAATTATTATTGAATTTTACGCCGAGACCAGTTGGCGTGTATGACATTAATTTGAAATTATTAATTCCTACAGATATACCTATGGCATTTGTTAATTCAAATTTTTCTACCATAATTCCTCTCTAACTGCCGCCCACTATGTGAACTGTCTATTTAAATGGCGACAAATTTTATTAGTTTACACTTCTAACTGCATGGTTCATAAATGACTTCGAAATTTTACGCATATTATTATCTGAAAGGGGTTGATTAGCTATTTTTGATTCTTCTAAAATACCAACTACTATTTGCGCTAAATCAGAAATCAGTTGATTACTCTTGTTTACTGAATTTAGTAAGTAATCACTGCTAGTTAAATTAATCTCTGATTGTTGATTTTTAACTTCACTATTGATGTAATCAACAGCCTGTAACTGACCTGTATACGGCACTGTACCGCCACCAGCAAATGCCGGAATCATATCAGGGTTGATTTGATTTCCAGTCATTTGCGTATAAGCAGATATTGACGGATAAACGATCGTTCCCGGTTCCAGAGAATGCAATTCCCAATCACTACCAGACACGCCCATGAATCCGCTTGGCGTTACGTATGGCTCATTTTTGCCACCATCACCTAACCACGTTGCTGTTTCGTTGTCGGTGACTGTTCCACCTGATGCTCGACCAGTAATTCTTTTGAAGATCTTTTCAAATATTGATACATGTCTAGTTGTCATAGTTCTAGTATGATCAGTTTGTGCAGCAAAGTTTTGAATAGCGTTTGTATTATCTCGAACACCACCAGCACCTGTTGCATGAGCTTTAGCATTTTTGGTTCTTCCTTCGGAAGTATTACGCCAATTATCAACAGTTCTTTTAGCGTCGCTAATCTTTCCAGAAGCTAAATCTTGACCAACTGCTTGTTTAATGCTTATCGGCAAGGAGTTCCATGTCTTTACTGAAATTCCTGATCCTGCCAATACTTTACTAGCTTCATCAACAGCTTTCGCATCCTTAACGTTTATTTTTTGACCATTCCAAATAGAAACCGAAGCCCGAGCTTTAGCTGAATTTCCAGTTGCCAAATCATGCAATATAGCTTGTTTTGACTTAGGACTTAATTTGTTCCATTCATCAATTGAAATTTTAGCTTTTTTAAGTGTTGCTTGTGTTTTATCGTTTACCGTCAAAGTTTTACCTTTAGGAACGTTATCCTCATAGGCTTTCAATCTTTTTTTAGCGTCGTCAATTTTTCCGGAAGCTAAGTCTTTCAAAATTAACTGTTGCTGTTTTGGTGTTAATTTGTCCCATTCACCAGACTTTTTTGTTGCTGAAATCAATTTACTGGAGGCTTTATCGTTAATGATCAACGATTGCTCTTTCAAACTAAGTCCATTCCAAGCCTTCGTTCCAGATACTGCATTAAGCATTGCTTTTTGAGAGTCATTGAAAGCACCGTTCATTTTACGCATCGCAGGTGTCATGGTGTCCCATGTCTTCATTGCGTCCATTTGAGCAGGCTTTAAAATACCATATTGTTTGGTAAACTCACCAACATCAATTCCAGCAGCTTTTAAAGTATCTGATAGCTTTTGATAAGTTTTTTTATAGTTATCAGAATCAACACTTGACCACGCACTTTTACCGAACTTATCAAACTTGTTGCTAATTTTATCTAATTGAGCGTTCCAATTAGTTACAAAAGGTTTCATTGAATCGGAGTTTTGCTTGAAAAAGTTGCTCCATACATCGTCCTTTGTACTCTGTCGAAGTTTTCCTTTCAAACCTTCATAGGCCGATTCAACTGTTTTTATTTGAGATTCATAATTACTTTTGAACGCTTTGCCATAAAGTTCATTAGTCTTTTGTAAAGATGACATTGTTTCTTTACTCAAATCGTTTCCAACATACATGTCATGCAATGCACTTTTTTGTTTTTTAGACAAACCTTGTATATTTTCCAGACCAATCCCAAGTAATTCTTTATAGTCACTACTGATTTGTTTAATCTCATCAGAACTAAAAGCTCGGTTTTCATCTCGGGCTTTTTGACCAATAGCCTTTATTCTATCAGCTACTGTTTTTGCTGAATCAATAGCATTTTGAGAATCTCTTACAATGCCCCACTTATCGCTTTGATCTTGTTTAATGGCTTCCTTACCAGCAGCAGATAAGTATGGATTATTCAATCTGTCTGTATCTTTGTTCGCTGCCGCCTGAGCTTTTTCTTTAGCTTTTTCAGCACCGGTTGCAGCGGCTTGTTGTAGTTTGTCAACTGCAGACTGAAAATCTTTAAGGTTAGAATCATTAATCTTTTGATTACCAATTTTAGCCACAGCTAATCTTGCGTTTTCTTCCGCCGAAACCAGATCATTAACTTGCTTACGTTGACCTGCCGTTACATCCCCACCGTAGGTGTCGTGCATTTGTTGCTTAACTTGTTCTAGCTTTTGTTTGTGGTCAATATATTTCTTTGCAAGCAATGCAAAACCAGCCGTTGCACCTACTAAAACAACTCCTAGTCCTGCAATTCCTAAAGCGCTTGTAGCTGTTGCAGTACCAAATAGTGTTGTTGCTTCACTTGCGCCAGTGACCGCTGTTTTAAGTCCGAGAGACTGTCCTACTACCCTAGCAATTGAACCTCCAAACTTTTCTATTGCTGGGGCAGCTGTTCCTGCACTCCGCAAACCCATGAATGCTTTTGACAACCCGACTGTTGCTGGAAGCAAAGAACCAAATGTTTTTAACACGGTTCCACCAACTATACCCAAGCTGCCTAACGCAATAGCTAACGGTGAAGCCACAGCACCAAACGCCACGAACCCTGCAACCATTTTCTTAGTTGATGGGCTTAATTTATCGAACTCTTTAAATAAATTGCCAGCCGTCTTCATAACATCAATCAACGTAGGTATAATGTCATTAGCAAACTCCATTGTCAGAGCTTGCCATTGTGCTTTGAAAATCTTAATTTGTGCGGCGGCACCCTTAATGTTAGATTTAGCTAATCCTTTTGTATAACCATCAGCAACGGCTTGACCAGCAGCATTAGATTCCTTCTCAATAGCTGAACGCCCATCTAATAAAGCCGTAGCGGCAGTAGTTGCGTATGCACCAAATATCTTTTTGATATACTCTTGACGTTGAACGTTACCCATATTCTTGGTAGCTTCGTCTATTTGGTCTATTATTTCAGGCAACTTTTTCATATTACCGTGGGCATCAGCAACACTAACACCTAGCTCTTTCAACGCTTCACTAGCCTGTGGTGTCTGTGAGGCCAAACGTTGGAATACCATACGCAAGTTATTACCAGCTTGTTCGGCATCAATACCTTTGTTAGCCATGTAACCAATCAATGAGGCAGACTCTTCAACGCTATAACCCACATTAGCTGCAACTGGTCCAAACTTAGCCATTGCGTCAGAAAGTCCTAAATAAGACGTTTTAGTATCGTTTGCAACTTTAGCTAAAGCATTCTGAACACGACTTGCATTTTCAGCATTTTTTGTTGCGTCATCAGTTTTTAAACCAAACTGCGACATAATTTCTGTCGTGCCGTCCATGATTTGACCGTAATCTTCACCAGTGGCCATAGCTGTTTGCATTGATGATGTAGCAATATCTAAGGCTGATTTTTGATCATAACCTGCACGGATAACTTCTTGCATACCATCAGCAATATCATTCTGTGATACACCCCATTGTTTTGATAGATTAGCAATTTCACTGCGATAATCTTTTAAGAACGCATTCATACCACCAGCCGGCTTTTTATCAAGCATGTTGTATGTTTCACGCAATGACTGATCTAGTTTAGCTGACCCCTCCATGCCTTGTTTGAACATTGATAGTAATCCAGCTGATGCAGTTTGACTAAAGAAACCAAACTGTTGTAGACTTTGACCGCTCGTCACTAACTTGCTACCCATATTTTTAATGCGATCAGCCGTCAGAGTTGTTCTTTGTCCCACATTGGTAATGTGTTTTCCTAAGGAACTATATTCAGTTTGATTGTTTTTAATAGCAGAAGCAGTCTGTGTCATAACTGTTTCTTGCTCTTTAATATCGCGTGCTAATTGTTGTGCGTACGTATCAGAATGTTTCTGTTCATTGCTGTATGCGTTGTAAGCACTTTTTAACGAACCTAAAATATGGTCTTGTGCCTGATATTGCTTATTGAGATTTCGTGTTTCAGCAATTAAACCTAACGCTTTTTCTCGATTAGCGGTGTATTGTAGTCCTTGCTTCTCAAATACTTCTGAATTAGCTTTAGTTATTTGAGATAAAATTTTATGCTCATTAGCTAATTCATGAATACCCGTCTTAGACTTTTCAAGTGCCAAATTTGAGTTCTTAATCTGAACATCAAACAATTTTACTTGTGATTCTGCTGTTTTAAGTTGGTTCCCTAAATTTTTGAGTTCGGCGACATTCTTTTCAGTCTTAGGCGTACCGATGTCATCCATTTTTGATTTTAATAATTTTACCTTATCAATCTGAATGTCATAGTTTTTATTTAAACCCTCAAGCTTAGCTTTATAAGCGCCTACCCAATCGCCGGACCGTGATAATGCAGAAAATTGAGCTTTCCATTCACGAGTATTCGAATTTATTTCAGAGTTCATTTGCCTTAAAGTACCGAAAAATTCGGCGGCATTAACTCTAACGTTAGCTACAATGTCTTCTCCTGCCATTAAATGATCCCCATTTCTGCTGCTTTATTACTATTAACGAAGTCTGCCATTGACATCACGCCGCCATTTGGGTTTTGCGCAGATGATTTGTTATTCATGTCTACGCTAAATGTTCTGATGAGGTCATCTAAGTCTTGGGACATCACTGTATTTACGTCCCAGCTATATCTTTCAACTGCATTTGCAGCTAACTCATCTAGCTTTTTTAGCGCATCATCTGCGCTTAGTCTTCCCCCGACTTTTTACCTGATTCACCTTGTTGTGAAAGAAATTCTTGCACATCTCGTACAAAATTAACGATGTCGAAGTAATCAATATTTTCAAAATAATCTTCTGGTTGTTCGAGCAATTCTGATGCGCGTTTTACATAAAGCGCCATCATATTGAGTTCTAGTTCGGTAACATCAGATTCCTTATAACCTTCTGCAAAGGGATCCATAATCACATTTTCTTGTAAAACAGTTACCTGTTTAATGAATTGAATTGACTCACGAGAGATTGCCAATGTACGAGTAATTGTCTTTTGCTTAGAACCTAATTTAAATGTTTTTTTCATGATTTCCTCCAAATATTATATGTTCTTTTAAACCACATATAGATTGGAGGATCCTATATGTAGCTTAAAAGAACACACAATGTGTTCCTGTTGTTTATACTTCAGTCCGAGCGCTTACCCTAAACTCGGCGTTCCTGCACCTTCGAGACTTGTCAAAACCTGTTTTCCAAACAGTGCGGTTTGGAATTGTGTTTCAGTAGTCTTCTTCTGTTCTGAACCTTGAATGAAAATATCACCATCTTTACGGTTCATTCCACGCCAAGTTAATTGATCAGTAGACGTGACTGTGTTGTCACTATTTGTTTGTGGGTTGACATCACCACGAGCAAATTGAACGCGTGGCAATCCTAACCAAGCAGCCTTACCGTCTTTGTCGTGTGACAATACGTACATTGCGTAATACGGTGCAATTGTCTGGTTGCCATGATGAGCAATACCCTGACTATCTGTCCTATACCCCAAAACCTCATTCAATTTATCAAATGGGAAGTCTAATAGGTTAAATGATCCAGAAACTTGACCGTTACCAGAACCGACAACCAAATAAGCTGAATCTCCACCATACTTTGTTGTTTGTGTTGCAGAAAGGTTTTGAATGTTGACCTGTGTTGGACCACCATTAGAACCATTCAATAAAATGTACTTACTTTTATCTAAATCAGAATCGATTGCTCGTGTCGTATAAGGAACAAGCAAAACTGCGTGTAAACCTGTTAATAGCATTTGTTATTCTCCTTTAAATTTAGTTCTGCGATATTGCAGAACGCTCTTATTTTGTGTTGTTTCTTCATCGACTTCTGGACCGTCATAAGAAAAGCCATAGAATCCAATAGATTCCATAGCTTCGTTCAATGCCCATTCAAAATCTTCAAAAGAAGTGTTTGGTTTGTACCATATTTTTAATTCAATCTCTTGCTCTCTAGCGCGAGAATGATTACCCCCGAAACCGGTAAAACCATTTGATAAACCTGTGATTAAAATAGTTGTCATATCAGTTTTATCAATGTATTTCTGCGGTATTCTCCCCACAAATGCCATCTTTTCCCATTGCGAGAGTGTTTTATCGTTGTCAAGAGAAGTCTTTATTTCAACTAAGTAATTCATGATTTCTCCTTTATCAACTGCAAAAATCCTTGTTTTAAGACTTTCATAGCTTCTGGTTTTGCCTTACGTCTACCGCTCTCTACGAAGTGATAACCACCAAAGTATTTACCACCAGAGTTTAAAACTTTCATCTTATAACGATAGTTTCTAATGGTTCTTTGTTTACCATTTACATTTATGACGACACGTCCATGACGATTATCCATGACAAAATGACCGTCATCAACAAAGCGGTAATAATAACCAGCTTTTGAATAACCAACCGCAGTTGAACCATTACTGCTTTCTCTATCAACAATTACCAAATCTTCTTTAAGACCACCATCAGCACTATGCGTCTTGGCTAGTGAATACAAATCTTGGTTAATTTGTTCCTTGATAACTTTAGCTGCTGGTTTGGTTACTTTTTCTTGAATTTCTGATGGCTTGATATTTGTGAGTCTTAAAATTTTTTCTTCTAGGGCATGCGTGTCCATTTCAAAATCAAAATCCAGCATACTACTACCCCGGCAATCTATATGTTTGTTCAACACCGTTACCGTACAGCAATTGAACTAAATCATGATCTCTTGCATTGGTTGGATCATTTGTTGGCATATACTGGTTAACCACATATTGCTTACCGTTTAACCTCGCAAGCATATTGTAATCAACTTTTCCGACTTCTCGAATTGCAAAAATTAACTTTTCAACAGCATTGGGACCTGTGTTAGCAATGTCTTCATGATACTTAATCGTATATGGCGCACCATAGGCTTTAAATGATGGAATAAATTTATCTCGAGCAATACCATCATCTCCAATAACCTCACCAGCCGTTCCAAATTCAATCAGCGTATTGTAACGATACAGTTCAACGAATTTATTCAGTCTTGGCATTATTAGCCTCCCAAATTTGATACTGCGCCTTTAAATGAAGCACTGCGCTTTGCATACCATACTTAGTGTCAAATAAATCAACATCAGATGAACTTGCTCTGTTGAGAAAATTGTTTGTTGATTGTTGTAATACCGCCAGTTTAAATGATTGATTTCCTTCGAAAAACTCATCCTTTGTACCGACCATGCTTTTAACATTATCAATTGATGCGTCAATGATTAGTTTAAGCATTTCATCATCTTCATCACCAGCAATTCGGAGGCTGGACTTTAGTAAAGGTAAAATTTCATCACTATTCATTTAACCTCCTTATCTAATGGGCTTCTCACCCCATTCGAGCTTTACGTGCTGTACGATTGCGTTATTTAATTAAATCTAATAACTCTTGTTTCTTAGTCAAACCATCAGATTTAATTTCATGTTCATCCAAGTAAGCCTGTATTTCAGCAACTGTATTCTTATCGGTTGGCTTGTCATCAATTTTTACAACCAAAGCCCCATCGTGGAACTTATGAACGCTACCTAGCAACTCGGCTAAACGTTCGTCAGAAACTTCATCTGCTGGATAATCATCTCCTTTACGATAAACAACCTCTGTTAGTCTATCTGTAAAGTCTTGTTCTACCATATATTTAATCATGTCTCGTCACGCTTACCCTAAAGATGGCAAAGAACCCTTTGCATCAGCAATACGGAATGCAGCCGCTAACTTAACTTGTGCATCAACCCACGTTGTAGCAACGAATGATACAATACCAGTCTTGATGTCCTTGTCTTGCTCGAATTGCGCAGTCGTAGGATCGTAGTTGACGTGGTATTGTGAGAAGTCACCGATAACTGGCTTTACTGCCTTAGCTGTCAAGTGAACTGGAATACCAAATACTTGTTCAGGTGTTTGTGAGTAGAATGAGTTGTTACCGTTAGCCAATTTAGTTTGGATAGCAAACCAATCCTTACGTGACATGAAGATTGAAAGGTTGTCAGCATATTCATCTTCAAAGTCTGCAATAGCAGCAACGATAGCTGAATACTGGTCATCACCAGTAATTTTTTTAATGGCATTTACTGCATTATACAGTGACATGTGTTCTTCACCAGTTACAGGTGTTGTAGCAAATGCACGATTAGCTTCCAACTTCAACAAACCGTCTTGCAAACGTGAGTAAACGAATTGTGTCAAAGCTAAGTTAGTACCTGCCAAAACAGTTTCTGACAAACCAACGAATACCTTTGACTTTACACGTCCAAACTTAACGTCTGAACCCTTCAATGTAACTTCCTTAGCTGTGTCACCATCAGCAATACCGTTAAATGCGGTACCAAAAGTGACGTCAATACGTGGGATTTCCAAGTTGACAATTGCTGAATGAGCTGCTGCATCAACCAATGGATTTGGTGCCAATGGTGCTGAAATGAAGTCAGTTGATACGTTTGTAGGCAATGCCCATGCACCATTTTGTGAATCATCGGTTGGTCCGACAGGTGCAGTTGTAGGTGCTAGAACAGCGTTTTTAAAGTCGTCTAGCTTAGCGATACGGTTATTTGAAACCACACCACGAACCATATCTGCGAAACCATCAACCGCTTTTTCACGCTTAGATGGTTTGTTTTCGTCAGCCTCTGAAACATTCATTGCGGCTTTCTTAGCTGCAATTTCTGCATTCAAAGCCTCATACTTTTGTTTCATTGCATCACGTGCTTCAACCGCAGCATTAACTTCTGCTGGTGTTGATTCAACTTTTTCCAAAACGTTCAAGTATTCTTCTTGACGTTGTGAAGCAAGGCGACCGTAATCACGAGCCGATGCTTCCATTTCAATAAGTGTTTTAGTCATTTTATTATTCTCCTATTTCATCTTTTAATAGCTTTAGTGTTTGTTTTTCACGCTCAATCAAATCGAGACGATCTTGTGATAACGTCTTCTTTTCAACGCGCGCCAAAACATTTTTAGGGACATTAGAAAAGCGCCCCAAAATTTCTTTTGGAACGCTGTTCATTACTGCTTCTTTTTTATCTAATTTTGTTGCCCAACCTTGTTCAACAGCTTCTTCTGCTGATAGCCAAGTTTCGTCGTTCATGATATTTCTGATGTCATCTGATGGAATACCGGTTCGTTCACTATAAATGTCAACGATACTGTCACCAGTTTTTTCTAGCGTATCAGCAGTTTTGCGCATTTCTTCAGCGTTACCTTGTGATAGCGTCCACGGCATGTGAACCATCATCATGGATCCAGAACGCATTGTAATGGTATCTCCTGCCATTGCAATTACCGAAGCAATTGAAGCTGCTAAACCTTCAACATAAACATTGACGGTTGCCTTATGCGATTTGAGCATATTGTAAATTGCAATACCATCAAATACAGAACCACCACCAGAATTGATTGATAGATTAATTGTTGATACGTCTCCCAATTCTTTAAGCGCATCTCTGAAACTGGTTGCTGACGTCTCTTCGTCAAACCATTTTTCACTAACAATGTCTCCAAAAATATCAATCTGTGCAACATTATTCGTCGCTTTCATTTGGAAGTAATTTGTCATCCGTACTACCTCCTTTCCCATTTATTGTTGCCCGATTCTCATCGGTATCTGTCATGATATACAAGTCACCAGACACACGTAACAAATCTGAACCAGCTTGAGTTGATACAGGCAAACCCTCCATTTTTTGAGCTGCTTGTGGTGTAATAACACCGTTACGAATCATGATGTTATAGTATTGCGCTCGTGTTGCCGTATCACCTCTAGCCAGTTTATTCATATCGAACATGACATGCACGTCTGTATCACGTTGAGAACGAGTAAATAATTTAGCATTCAATTCACTCTCATATTGGGCTACTGTTGGTCCCAAATTAATTTGAATGAACTGTTGCATTAATTGTTCGTTTGATTTGTAACTACCACCATCACTAACGTTTAAGAATGTTAGTGGTACGTTAAATGCGTTCGCAATACGTCGATTAGTAATTTCATCATTTTTCTCAATATCTGTCTGTGCTAATTTTCGCTCAACGTTGCTGATTTCAAGTCCTTGCTCGTTGAACAGTACGCCACCACGAGCTAACGCTCTAACATTATTAACAATGACATCACGCTCTTCTTTGCTGTAATTACCAGACATATTAACAATCAGACCGTCACGTTTTCGCAATTCGCTAACATTGAAATCTCTGAAACTGTTATCCTGTGCGATAGCGCCAGTCAATGTTTCTAACGGACTGATTCCCCACAGTTTAGAACTGCGTGCAATATGTTTGAAGTGAAGCATATTATAAGAGCTAACCCAAACTGGTGTATTAACTGGAATGATTGATTTTATTGTTGGCTTGACTTCGTACCACAGATTGTTATTTTCATCTAATCCCGGTGAAACCCACTCGGCTGGAATATTCCATAAATACTTAGGTTGACCAAACTCATCTGGTTCAATAAGAGCAAATGAATTGCCATAGACATTTCTATCCGTCTCTAACCTAGCCCAAAAATCAAATGATGAAACAGTTGGGTTTGGTTTGAATGATAAAATTTCTTGAATATCGCCAGATGACGAATCTTGATTATCTGTCATGACATTGACCGGTAAACTAGCAAACGTGTTCGATAGCCTTGATATAACTCCGAAAATCGTTTCGTTGTTTTCTAATGTATCGTGACCACTGTTTTCTCCAGTATTCCAATACAACTGGTCTAATAGGTAATTTATTCTTTGTCCTTGTTGCGCATTGAGATCACCTACGAGAGATTTTCCTAATCGTAGTTTTAAATTTTCAAATACACCCACGTATGTGATTCCTCCTTTCTCGAATGCACGAAAAAAGACCCACAAGCGTACTCGCCTATGCGTCTTACCGAAATAACTTATACTACAATATTAACACCAAAACACCCCTGAAAAGTCTCACAAATAGTATCACAAATAGTATCACAAAAGTATCACGACCGAAAATTGATTTATATGAGCGGGATTACGTGCTGTTTACCCACAGTTATGCCCCTTTATCACGTCGATATACGCATTTTAAATCAGTTTGAGTATATTTACATACACAACAGATTAAAACGCCTTAAATCGCAATATATGAAACCCAATTAAATTTCACAAGCCTATTTTTTCTTTAGGGTGCTATTATGAGCTAGAAAAAAAGTTTTTATTTTTTTCTATATAGGTGTCTTATATAGTTACTATATATTAATATTATATATTATATATATATATAAAATAATAACACCCTATAACTAAACACCCTGTGGGAGTAAGAATTGAGGTGGGTGCCAAAATTTTTGTCGGGTGCCATTATTTAGCACCCTTTCATCAATTTTTTGACATTTTATTTTATCTATATTACGATTTTAATATTATTTTTAAAAATTATTTTTTGGTGCCAAAAAAATAGCTCCGTGGGTGCTATTTTGTCACCCTAAAAAAAGACCACTTTTCAGCGATCTTTTCACAAACTTTTATAAGTCGTCCCAAGAGATAGTTTGAATGAATCCACTAGACTTTTTCTTAGCTAATTCAGGTGCTATCTTAACGTGGGCGTTCAAAGCAGCAGCTAATCCATCAATTTTACGGTTATGGTTAGCTTTTGTAATCATAAAGTTGTCGTTTCTATCCCTAACTAGAGTGGCGTTTGACATATACCACTTCAACATAGAATTATTGTTGAATACAACTTTATTTGCAATCATCAATTCTTTAAAGTTTTGAGTTGGTCCACCAAGTGTGGTGAAACCTTGCCTAGTCACTTCTAGTGTAAACCCTTCCTGCTCCAAAGCTGATTGTAAGAATATTGCTTTAGCAGGATCATAGTTTATCTGCCTAATACGATATTCTTTATCTTTTTCCTTGATATAGTTCAAAATATACTCATAATCAACTATTTTCCCCGGAATTATAGTTAGATCACCTTCTGCCTCCCATTTACGATACGTGGGTTGTCTATCAACGTCTTTATCATATTTAGACTGTGGGACGAAAGAATGCGACATTAAATATATTCTGCCGTCAGGTAATGGGAATTCCAAAGTAACCGCCGTGAAGTCTTCTGTTTCAGATAAATCAAACCCAGCAACAGGACGTATCAGCTTCAATTCATCTAAATCTATGTGGTTTTCTGCATTCGATAGAATCGTTTCATTATCAAAAAAGCTCAATTCGCTAGATTCACTGAAGATATTGAATACTTTAGTGATCCAGTCCAACTTTTCTCCCGGAACTCTACGAGAGCTTTTCCAACTGCTCAACATATTAAGTCCTTGCATCATCGGGAAGTTAGGATTGGCTTTTATCCATAATTCTGGATCATCAATTTCATCTTCACTATCCATTGCTGCTAGATAATAAAATGTACGTTCGTTTTCGTTATTTTCATAATGAGACAGGACACCACGAGCGGTGGCTATCATTTCAACCAATGGTCCATTCAATTCATATCCAGCTGTGGTAATGTAAATTGTCATTGGTTGTGAACGCATACCCATTGAGTTTCGCATAACGTTTATCAATGAATAATCTTTATATTCATGAATTTCATCAAACACAGCCATGTGGGTATTGTAACCATCTTTTCCTGATTTTTCAGCAGACAGTGCTTTTATAACAGAATTTGATTTAGGATATTCTATTTCTGTTTTTTTGGTTACAAATCTATCACTTAAAAACGGACTTGCTTTAATCATTTTTCCAGTTTCTTCAAACAGCAATCTTGATTGATCTGCTCGGTTGGCTAGTGCATATATTTGCGCACCTTTTTCGTTATCGAAACCAGCCATATATGAAGCTAATCCTGAGATCAGAGTCGTTTTTCCGTTTTTCCGGCTTAGAAAAATGAGTCCTTCTTTGAATCTTCGCAGACCTGTATCTTTATGAACCCAGCCAAACAACGAGCCAATAATAAAATGTTGAAACGGTTGCATGACGATATTTTTACCACTACCGTCGGTGGACGATTTAATGTTTTCCTCGATAAATCTGATTGGTCGCCATGCTTTTTCTTCGTCAAATACCCACGGAAAATCTTTCGTCCCTTGACGTTCAATATCTCTAAAGTGCCTATCAACAGCCTGTTTAACCATAATTCCAGCCGGAACTTCTTCATCTCTGATTAATTCAGCATAATAATTGGTCAGCAACATTTTTGATGGTTTCGTCAAATAGTACCAGTCACGATACTTATTAACATAATCTTTCCACCATGATTCTTGACGTGCATAACTTTCTTCTATAATACTAATTTTGGTCCCACTCACTGACATCTTCCTTTCCTGCATTAGATAACCCGGCAATTGTATTAGCAATCTGCGCCCTAGCCTGTGGGCTAAGTCCCATCTTGTCACCTAACTTTCGCATTAGTTCAGCTAATTTATTTCTTTCTCCAATGAATTTGCTTGGATTACCAGTGTTTGGATCAACAACACCTTCCATAGCTAAATGTTCCATAACTTGTGTGTAGACAACCTGTGTATCTGCGTATGTTGCAATCAAGTCAATATCCGCTTCATTTAATATGCCAACAGGTTCCATAATTTTAACGATTTTTCTGAATACTTTTTTTGAGTCGCCACCTAAATATACAGGCGGTTGCATGTGTTCAGATGAAACAACATCAAATTTTTCTTCGGCTTTAGCACGCTTTGTTATCTCTTCACGAGTTTTATTGTTTGTATTGCCCTCAATCATTTGAATCTTGATTGATTTTGCTGGTCTAGCCATAAAAATCTCCTTTTTTAACCACCTTACAACAAAACAACGGCTCAAAAGTCTCAAAAAAGTATCAACTTTTGTTGACAATTGAAAATTCTGGTGATAGCATAGAACCTGTAAACACAAGCAAAAGCGATTAAATAAATACAAAATTAAGCGAGCGCCTTTTCTGGGCGCTTTTTTTGTTACAAAATAAAACGATTTCACGTTACTCAAACCTCCAACCCGTTCATTAGCGGACTTTTATTAAAAATAAATTAGATAGGGGGGTATAAAATGAGAGAAAAAAACGCACGTCGAAAAGTCTCAAAAACGTATCATCGACCAAACCGCAACGAATCAGCACGCCGATGCACTGACGAGCTGACGAGCCGACGAGCTGACGAGCTGATGGACTGATAGCACGACCAACCAAGCAAGCACGAGCATAGCAACACGAAACCATACGCAATACAAACGCAACTGATAACGTTTATATATACATTAGTATCAATACACTGCACAACGTTATAACGTCTTATATCGCCTTATATGGACATTTAAGGATATATGGATAACATAGCGTGTTATTTAAAGCCACAAAAAAAGTCCAGCAATTTAATTGCTAGACTAATCACGATATAACGCAATAAAAAAATCACATATCTATTTATGTGATTGATAATTTATAAACATGATAGCAATAACAATTGATATCGCCACGCCCATCGTTCGCGCCGATGATAACGATACGCCAAACAGCATAACGAACAACGTAAGCACCCACCCAAACAGGTACACTATACCGAACATAATAAACGGCGCCGCGATCATAAGCAATACAGCCAGTGTTTTTGAACTCATTAGATAACCTCACTTATAACGTCAGACAGTTCACGAATACCGCAAACAATATTGTCACTGTCCCCGACTTGTATTGCTATTTTACCACGGTTGTACCATTTAACAATAACATTCCCCGCTTTGATAAATTTTAATAATCCTTCGCGTGCTGGATAACGGTTTATAATTGCACCATCAAATTCACGGAACGCTTTTAATTTTTCTAATATGCTTTTATCTCTCATGTTTTTCACTCCTAATTTTCTACAAAACTAATGTTATGGTCTATTCCTAAACACGTTGCTACCTCGTGCCACTCGCTGGCTTTGCATCCATGATTATATGGTACCGTTTTATCGTGCCAAGCGTTATAAATATCCTCGACATGTTCGATATCACTTTCGCTTATATCGTTAAATATAAGCAAGTTCAGATCATTCTCGAACGGTAGTCCGTTCCAGTTCCAAGCTCCAAAGTTGTAGTTCCCACCGAGAATAATATCGCCTATTATTCCCATTTTATCCATAAACTCGAATAATTCTATCCCAATTTTTTCATGATATTCTTTTGTTTTTGCGAGCGCGCGCTTAGGATTTTTAGTCTTTGCGCGTCTTTTGAGTGCTGATATATATTTTTCATCCGCTTTCATTTCAGCGATCACATTGTAAAATTTGTTCATGTTTTTTTCTCCTCTGTATTTTTGATAATAAAAAACGGTATTTAATATTATTTTGTTATCATGAACATCTTTTGGGTGTCTTCCAAACAAAAAACATCGTGAGAGTTCATTACGCTGTCTATTGTTTCAGTGTATGTATTTTCAGTCCAGCCGCTCCAATTGTCAATATCGCTATAAACATAATTAAGCACGGCGTTTCTAACGTTTTTTGTGTTGATTTCCCAAGGGTCGAATACATCTAAGGCACCGTTATATGTACCACACGTAATGTCTTGTACATCGTCCTCGAGTTCTTCCATTGTCATATCATGTTCTTTTAAAAACGTTCTCAAGTTGGGGTAAATGAAATAATTATCTGTAATCGTAAACATGTTTATACCTCACATTTTTTTTGCGTGCTTATTGCACAATAACCAGCCACCGAATCGAACGGCGGTGTATACTCCAGCACTGGCTTTATATTTGATCGTCTCGCAGCCTAATAGGCGTGATGACAAAAGTGTTTAATGTCTCTGGTTGTTCGAAATGCACAACTGCAGGCATAGTCGCGTTGTCACTTAATTCTATTGTTATATGTTCCTTTTGTCCGCTTTCTTTAGCGTATTCAAGTAACCACAAAACATATTTCGGACTAAAAGCAATATATTTGAATCCTTCCAACCGTTCAAACTCGCCGACTTTTTGCCCGCCTATTGTTCCATCACTTTCTAACTTGATATATAATTCTTTTTTGTTTATTTTTGCGATCGCCTCCAGCATAGGTATATTGATCACAAAAATGTTTTTGTTGTCCGCTGGTATAATTCTTTTTAATTCTGGATAATTTGCCACAGATGGAACGCCTTCCAAATTTATTAAAATATCGAAACTATTTTCAAGTGGCGTTTTTAATTCTTCAATAATTGCCACATGTGAATCCGTTAACTCGATACGTTCGTTAGTATAATGAACGTGCGCAAGCAGTGGACGTACTTTGCTTACTGGCTTAATTATTTTTGTGAATGTTTTTTTCATGATCTTTTTTCTCCTGATTTATAACGCTATAATTTCATAACCTTGCATATCTAACTTGGCATCTAATCCGCGCGCCTCGTCCGCTTGTGATAAATAAATAACTTCTTTACCCTTGACCGCTTTCACTGTGCTGCTTGCGTTTTTTGTGTATGTCATTTTCCTAATCTCCTATTATTCAAATCTGTTCAAATATTCCGTAACTTCAAACGCCACAACCGCGGCGACGATAATTAATAAATCAATAACTAACATTTTTGATCCCTCCTCGTATTTTTACCAACAAACATGAATTTTTTAACCGGCGTTATTGCCGGTTTTTTTGTTTGCTGCTTTTCTATGTGTCCAATATTAAACTCAATAAATTGATAAGTCAACACTTTTTTCAAAGTATTTTTTTGCCTTTTTCACAATAGAAGAAAGATAAAAAAACCGCGACAATAAAACGCTGTAAAGCATTGATACATAAGGGTTTTAAACCAATTTAAAAAACTTTTTTCAGCGATCTTTTGCCCTGTTTTGTGAAATATTTTCGGCTATTTTCTGCCCTATTAGCGCACACACTCGCTCAGTCATACGCGCGCGTGCGCACGCACATACATAAGTTATATACGCGCGTGTGCGCATGCGTGATGCGAACGATGAATGAGTATATATACATATATTTACGCGACGTGATTTGAGACGTATTGGAATTTTTGCTCGAATACCATTGCCGATTTATATTTATTTTTCATGTATACCAATTTTATATTTAAGAGCGGATCATGATTTAATTGTTGCGAATCTATTAGTCAGAAACCGTTAGCGATCAGATTACATCGTGGGTTGAGATATGACCACTTCACTACCAGATTACTAATTATAAATTACAGCCAGAGTCATTTTATTCGGTTTGATTCGCACGCTTTCACTCTCTCCCAAATGAAAACATTTTTGTTTCTCAAAACATTAATAAATTTAATTAGTTTCGTTTCACATAGAAAAAATCACTAGCGCTATAATTATTTCCGTTTTTTGGTAGCAAAAAAAATAACCCACAAACCAATTAGCTGTGAGTTATTTATGATTGCTACTGATTGCTACTGATCAATGGTACAGATCAAAATCAAATAGATGCAAATAATAATTTCATTTGATATACAGCAGGTTAATATAACTGCTACTTCAATTTAAATTATATTTTGAATATCGTTTACACTGCGGTACGAAAACAAATAAAAAAAGCGCTGATCATAAATGTGTTTATACTTTAGTACACACATATACGCACGCGCAATTTCATTTTTCGTTTTGACTTTTGAATTTGAGTTTTGATTTTCAATTTTGAAATTGAATTTTGGTTTTCAGTTTTCGTTTTTGGATTTGAAATTTGAATTTGCAAATTCAGAAAACGTTTTCTGAACGTATTCGATGTATTGATTCGCTTCAAAATGACGGTCTTTCAAACTATTTGCATAGTTTGCGAACAAAGCAAAGAAATCATTTTGCTGATTCTTAATAACATCGCTAATAGTAATTTCAAACTTAGAAAACTTGCCGATATTTTCGTTTTTATCTTCTGGCATTTTGCCTATTTCTAAAGCATTTAAATTGCTATAATCTTCTACCATGAATTTACGATTCATGATTTCCGGATTATCTTTTATGGCGTTGTAGACACGTTCGACTTGATTTTTATAATCAGCTTTAACCATTGCATTAGCTACGGCTACTGCTCCCTTACCTGTAACTCTTAGCACAAATACGGCAATACCGCCAATGACTCCAATCCCAATAGCAGCAAATAAAATTGCAATCAACATATTATTTCTCCAAATGTTTTATAGCCATATCATATCACAATTAAATCAACTCATCATTAGTTTTTATTTTAATAGCGTGAACTAACTTAGCATTCCTGCGTTTAGTTTCATATTCAGTGCGCACAATGCTACCACCATTTCGTTCTGGGTGTTCACGATTGTGGTTAGACCTACTGATAACTTCCAGATTGCGAATATCAGCACGCAAGTCCCATCGTTCTCTTAACGGAATAATATGATGCACTGTATTGCCCGGAATAATTCTATCGTTCTCTAATAATTCAAATTGATCAATGTAATTGTCTCTATTAAGAACTTGCTGTCTAACAGCTAACCACGGTTTGCTTCTATAAAAAGTTTGAATTTCTTTTTCAGTTGGATCATATCCCATGTATGGGTGTGAATCTGCCCACGTTGTAATGAGTTGCTGACGGTTCGTTGCTATTTGTTTTAGTTGTTCTAACATATTATAAGCCTGACGAACTAGCTACCAAACATAGTAGAGCAAATGCTCCAAGACCTAAACCAATTGCAAATCCAAAACCTTTTACAAAATAATCAACAAACATATCATTCTCCTTATTTCTTAGTTGGTTTAGTTGGCACACCACGGTCTCGATTTCTTCTCGGAGCTGGTACAGGTGCAGGTCTCATCTTTGTAGGCGTTGGTTTTGAATGTGAATATTCATCAACTTTGTAAATTGTTTTCAATCCAGATGATGCAATCGTAAGTATTTCAGCAATGTTCTTCAATGCCACACTTATTAGAATCTGTATTAAAGCAAAGAAGCCCAATATTGCAAGAACGATTATAGTTAATGTATTCATCTTTTCTCCTTATTAACTGCAAAATAAAAATTGCTTATAGCGCTTATGTGCTCATGTCCAAATGATAAATCTACCAAAGGTAAAGTGTGTTAAATGTCCTCGGGAAACATCATACGACAAATTACCGTCTATCCATATCGATATATCTGAATCACTGTTGTAGATCAATGTTTCAATCTCATGCTTATTCATCTTAGGGAAGTTGTTTATTGAATCAAAGTATTTTTTGTCTAAAATATCGGTATCAATGTTAATTGAAATACTGTTACCCTCATTTTCGGTGACTTTAATTCCTTTGTCGGTATACATCTTGTTAACGTAATTAAAAAGTTTTTGTTTTGAATTAATGCCATCGTAATCAGAATATTTTGAGTGTTTTTCGTTGTTCAATCTATTTGTTCGATATATGTTAGTATTTTTTATCCCCAAACATAAATTTATCAAAGTCAATAGCGACAGTAAAATGAGACTAAGCTTGTTTGACATATCATTCTCCTAACTGTGCCAATGATAACCACATTTTGATTTGTCGGCCCATTCTACTTTTCGCCAGCTTTTACCCCATGTAGCCGGTTGATGACAATCATAATATCTTATGGAACGTCTTTCTGATTTCCATTCCTTTTGAGCCGTCACCAATCGTTTGTGGTGTCGTCGTCGATTTCCTTTGCGGTACCACGAATAGTCGCTCCAATCATACAGAAACACTTTGTAAAACTTATACATAGAAATATCCTTTCAATCATGGTTAAAACGTGCCACTCGATTGTCTCATCTTGGTATGTATCTATTATTCAACCTCATAAGTAGCCAACAACCTTTCTTCACCAAATTCAAGTAACTGCAAATGCTTTCGTCCCATAGTATAACCGTTAGCTTTTTCGTATGGATCATTAGGTTTTGCTGTTCCGAATTGCCACATCATCACGCCATCAACGTCAGTTTTCTTTTCTGTATGAAAGTGTCCGCTTGCAACCATACGATATTTTGAATGCGCCCAAATGTCAGGATATTCATTAGCAAACAACATTGGCAAACGTTTCAAAGCTAAATTACCGTGAGCAACCATAATACCGACTTTATCAAAACTAAATGCCAATCTTTCGGTGTTCAACTCATTATCAAACTCAACCTGTGGATATTTTTTAGACATCCCCCAAATAAATAGATATTGACTATCAGTATCATGATTACCAGATACAGCCTTAACATCAACTGTGGGTGAATATTGTAAGCTCATTTCAATGATTGTACTGATGAATGATTCAGCTTCATTCAACGCTTTAATCGTCTTCACGTGGTCTAGTTGTGTGTTACTTGCTGTCTGCGTTTTAGTAATGAAATCACTGTGCAATACATCGCCACCGACAATTAATTCCACACGCTTATAACCCTTTTTAAGTATGTTTCCAATCTGATTAATATGACTTTTAAGCATGTTAAATTTAGTGATACCAAAATGTAAATCAAACAGGCTAATCACCAAAGACGTATCACCTTGCTGTATATTTTCAACTTCAACAGGTTTAACATTACGATTCAACGTTTCAATTAAATCATCAACGTTGAATTTAACCACGCGTGGTTTAACAGTAATCTTTGATTGATACAAATCAACTGGATCACTATCCTTGCTACCCATTTGCCAAAAGTTATTTTTTAGTGAAACAATGTCCCATTTAGCAGAATCAAAACCGTGCGCACGTAACACAAAATCCGGATCTTTTGCCTGTTCACTAGTCATTTGAATGCGTGTGATAGATGTTTGAGAACCGTCTTGATTGATAGTTAGTTCCACACCGCGTACATTTGCAGTATCTTTTCCTACACCTTGCGCATATTTACGAATAGTACGACCAGAAAAATTGATGTTATATTGTTCAAACATAGCCTCACCAATTTTAGATGATGATAGCCCTTGCTTAGCTAGTGTTTTAACTGTGTTGATGTATTCTTGTTTCCACTGCATTTAACTGATCCATTTCATGTGTTTGCGATAATTGATGTTTTTGTTATCAACTAATTCTGACTTTATCTGAATATGCGCTCGTTTATGACGTTCTACGCTTAATCGTTTTGTCTCTTGAATAAATCGTTCATTTACTTGTGTTGCTTCTTTTGTGTATTTTTTCATATAGCTATCCGATTAGTGTTTCAGACCATTAGTTAATCTAATAGTCTGGTGTTTGTTTTATTTATATGTAATGACATATTATGTAAACTGGTCGAAATCGACCAGTTTAGATGTTTCTATTTAAGCAAAATAGCCTTTTTGTCAGAATAGAAGTGCTTTTTTGTCACTGTATTTTGAAATATAGCTGTTTTTTCAATAAATAAGTCAACTATCAACAGCTTTTCTGTTCTTTTACCAGTCGTACCACCAGACATTGTACTTCTCGCGGTTTTAAATTCGTAAACACATTCAAATCTATCGTCAGATACTTCATAACTCGACAATAATACGATATTGTTTTTTGACATTTCATAAGCCCAATCGTAGAACTCTTGATAATCAATTTGCGAATTATATTTACGTGTATCAGAGTTTTCGTAGGGTGGATCTAGATATAAAATACTATTTTTGACATTCGAAAAATATTTATAGTCTTTATTTATTGTTTTTGGTAATCGTTCTAATTGTCCTAATTGTTGTAATTTTTGTAATTGTTCTAATTGTTGTAATCGTTCTAATTGTTCTAATTGTTGTAACACTCTATGTTTTTCCTGTTTATCAACGAATCCTAGTTTATCTTCGTAAAGATTAACAGCTCTTTGATACGTTGTGGTTTTTTTATAACCGACTAATACATCTTCTTTTTCTAAAATTTCAACGGCTAGATTATACTTTATATCACTTACCTGTTTACTGTATAAATAGCTCCTTCGATCATTGCCAAAACTATTGACTAACAACTTCAATTCGTCATCAACCGTTTTGATTTCTTTTTCTCTAATTGCAATAAACTCATCACGATTAACAATTAGTGTTTTTATCCATTCTCTATCTTGGATTAAAACACGGTTAAACATATCAGTAATTGTTTTATCTAAGTCATTATAAACAACATCGATGCCGTTAATCATCAGTTCCGCAGTAATTGCACCGCCACCACCGAAGACATCGTAAACCGTCTTATCTGTTCCAAAATTCTGCTTGATTATTTCTACAATCTTTTTGCTAATTTTCTTCTTGCTGCCAACATAAGGAAGTCCAACTGGTTTGCCCTTACGTATTTTCTTTTCATCAAGTGTTAAGTTCATAATTTCTCTTTTCAATAAAAAGCACCTGTTAAGGGTATTTATGTACGCAATCGCATGAGAACCGTCAAAGAACTGAATGCGATTGTTTGCTATGTAGTAACCCCATCGATACCATCTCCGAAGCCAGTAGATTTATATACTGTTGTTTGTTTGCCAAAGCCACTAAATGCAAACCAACTCGTCAGTCGTTTTTATTGAAATTAATCAATCCGGTTCTATCTTTTTACGGATTATACCGCAGCTATCTATGTACGCAATCGCAGGCAAGCGACTGCTATTAAGTTGTGCGGACGTACCGCAATGTGAATGTCGGGGCTTGCACCCGAATAAGGCTGTCTCATTCACCCACAGAAATCACCTAACTAGTATAAAGCAACGAGCTGCAATCTTTTTACACGAGTTACCGTGATTGAAAGAGACATTATGTCGCTATGGTGATAACTGAATTGGCATGGTAAGGATTTGCACCTTACATGAAGTAGTCCTAATTTAATAGTTTGCGTCTACCTATTCCGCCACATGCCATGTTTTATAGACTTTACTTGTCTGTGTCAGCTCCCATAGTCTGACTAATGATCGCCTTAACGTTTAATAGGCTTTCGCGTTGCTTTTAAAAAGCAAAGATACGTGTATTTTTACATGTCTCACCAGACAGTATGGTCGCACAGCAACCTATCACTTTATGCTTTTAGTGGATAAACAATAACCAAATATGTACGACCGTTCGGTGTAACGGTCTTGGTTAGTCATCTGGAACTAATCTATAAGTACAGCTTATATTTAACGACTAATGACTAACCATATCACAACTGTGGGACTCGAACCCGCTAATCGCGTCTCCAACCATATTGACCGATAGATTTTACGTAATCAATTAATGCTTGCGTAACTTCTTGATCGTTTTTGGTTAGAAAATATACTATTTTTTCTGTTTGTTCTTTACTCATAGCTTTAGTAACGTATACAGTTGAGCAACAAATCGTTTGCGAAACCTAAATACGGTGGCTCTGCTGACGTTAGCAACTTTTGCAATTTTAACAACGTCATAGCGATTGAATCTTTGAAAGTATGACATCTCAACAATTTTTATCTGGTAATCATCTAGTTGAGCTATAAACTTATCAATTACCGCGCGATTATGCTTAATTGTAGAAATGATAGGATCATCGGAAAATTTAATCGCTTTATTTTCATGTGCATGATTTTCTGAAAAGCCACTTCTTCCACCTCCAACATTTTCATCAATTTCACCTTTTGACTGCTCTATTTCTGTTCTACGTTCCCTTTCTAATAAATTAAAATAAGGATATTGCTTCAAAACGGCTTCTACTTGTTTAGTTTTTGTGTGATTCATTTTAATT
>NZ_MOWQ01000024.1:0-27762 GCF_002095565.1 Leuconostoc sp. BM2
CCATAAAAGAAAGCCGCATTACAAATATTCCAAAAACATTACTTGATGAATCGGTGATGCTGGTCAAAAGAGCAATTGGTAATACTGTCCAAGATATATCAAAAAAGGCAACATTAAACGAGCAAATAACTGAACAAATTAACAACTATTTAAAAGAGAAAAAATCTGAAGAATAGTAAATACTATATATTTTAGTTCTAAAATAAGGGGCTATAACTAAATTATCGCCCCTGGCAAAATCTATTAAAACAACCCTCACTATCTATCAATTCCATAATGGGGGTTGTTTTTAAAAAAATTGATATAATAAACCATATATTCGAGATGAATATATCATTAACTATCGGATTTTTTGGGCTAAACTATCTGCTTAGAAGTGAATAAATTGGATTATTTTTATTCAGTTAATTAGGCGACATTTGAAATGCGATTCCTATTAGAAAAATTAATATACGATAGCTTTCGAGAATTAACCGGATAAATTTAAATTATGGCAGATTGATAAATACGAAATATTGAATAAGTCATCAAATTTTACAGAAATTCAGTACTATTTTAACACTTTAGAGTCAAAACACTTAAACAGTTAACTTGATTTATAGATATTTGTATTAAAAAGTGATATATACCAATTTAAGTTAACATAAGGTAGGCTATACAAAGTAACGCAGGGACAGGCTTTCAAGGGCCTGTTTTTTGTTTGTGAAATATCAAAATTCACAAGCTAACCATAATGCCCGTTTTTCTATTTCACAAACACACATGTTTGATGCATTTCACAAGCAATTATGTTTTAGACCAATTGCTAATTAGGTATGTGATATACTGGTTGCAGCAAACAAGTTAAGATGGTGGCTATCCTGAGTGGAGGTGGTGCTTATGGTGTTAAAACTGTAAACCCAGATTCTAGGAAAGGAGATGCCTAGTGTCCGTTTCGGATACTTTACAGCTAATGATTGGTTTTGGGACATTTGTCTTGATGCTGGTTGGATTAGTTGTTGAGCTGATAAAATACAGCAACAAAAAATGATCATCTTGCTTTAGCTGGGCTGATGATCATTAGATGAATTATTAACTTAGCCACCGTCTATACGGGTTTGCTAGGAGTCGTAGTTAGCGCTACGGCTCTTTTCTATGTCTTTATTATAGCATAGCTTTTTCTTTTGTCACAAATTTAATGTTTTGTTCGCTTGCTTAAACGAACGCTTGTTCGTATAATGAATTATACACAATTGTTTTTGGAGGTTGCTGATGGAAAACGCAATCACAACTGAATATGATTATAGCAAAGAAAAGCGTGGCGTGTTTTTTTTAATTGATTCAAAAAGTTTCTACGCCAGTGTTGAAAATGTTGAGCGAGGCTTTAATCCATTAAAGGGCGATTTAGTCGTGATGTCTGAACAAGCAAACACGAATGGTGGTTTAGTCCTAGCGGCCTCACCAACAGCTAAGAAGGACTTAGGCATTAGTAATGTGATGCGCCAGCGTGATTTACCTGATGTGCATGGCTTGTTTATCGCACACCCTAGGATGAATAATTATATCGCTGAAAACCTAAAAATCAATGATATCTATCGTCAATACACCGATGATATTAACTTGCTGCCGTACTCGATTGATGAGTCTATTTTAGACGTAACCCACTCTTGGCGGTTGTTTGGTAAAACTCCTGAGGAAGTCGCTTTTAAAATTCAAAAGCAAGTTAGAGCGGAAACGGGTGTCTATTTAACAGTTGGTATTGGTGACACGCCTGTGCTCGCAAAAATAGCCTTAGACATTGAAGCAAAACACACTAAAAACCTGACGGGTATTTGGCACTATGAGGATGTGCCGACAAAATTGTGGCCAATTACGAAATTGGATGATGTCTGGAGTATTGGTTCCCGCACAGCACATAAACTTGAAGTGATGGATATCCATTCAATGTACGATTTGGCGCATCAGGACCCTTATCAATTTAGAGCAAAGATGGGATTAGTTGGTGAGCAATTGTTTGCCTTATCTTGGGGCATTGATCGTACTGATATGACTGAGGTGGTCGTGCCTAAAAGCAAATCATACAGTAATTCTCAGGTATTACCGCGTGATTATAAACGAAAAGAAGAGATTGAGATTGTTGTTCGTGAAATGGCTGATCAAGTGGCTACCAGGATCAGAGCACATAAGAAACAAACTTGTTTGGTTAGCTTGTTCATCGGGTATTCTTTTGCCGAAAGTGAACGCCAGGGAAGTCATGGTTTTAGAAAACAACAAAGAATTGATCCCACTAATAATACCCACAAACTAATGGCAATTATGGTGGCTTTGTTTGAAAAGCATTGGCATGGTGAAGTGATTCGCAATATTGGGATTGATTATGGCGGGTTAATTGAGGACACTGGCGTACAGCTTGACCTCTTTGAACAACCAGAAAAATCAATTAAATCCAACAAGATTGATCAAGTTGTTGATGAAATTCGAAAACGGTTTGGTACCACAGCCTTGATGCGGGCAATGTCCAAAGAAAAAGGCGGTACGGCGATTAACCGTGCCAGCCTTGTTGGTGGTCATAACGGAGGTAACAGCTATGAGTGATGCAGAATTTAGTAAGATGATTAACAATTACTTTCAAAACGACTATCGCGAGCGTGGTAAGGTGAAGTGGAATGGCTATTTTCTGTCAGATCATACCTCAGCTTTAAAACGTGAAGCACAGACCAAAAATGCAGTGCCTGTTAAATTACCAATGATGTCCTTAACGGCTTGTCAAAATATCTTGCGTCATGCCTCAGCGAATTATGAATTTGTGACTGTACAACAAAATATTGAGGACACGGACGGTCACTTAGTGCCTAACCTAACAGGTATGGTCGATGGTTTTTCTGATTTAGGGGTGTATATTAATGAGTCCTATATTGCCTTTGAAAATATTAGAGCGGTGGTGAAAGAAAAATGAATCAAATTGATGCTATCATTGTAGATATTAAAAAGATGTTTGCTAAACAGCCTAACACAATCTATGAGGTGAGGGTAGTTGATCAGATCTACTCAAAGAAGGTCAATATTTTCTTTGAATACTATAAAATTGGCAAAGCAACACACTCACAACAAATAGCTCGCTTAGACAGTGAGTACAGAGAACAGATACCTGAAATCATTGCTAAAATTCGCAAAGAAACTGGGCTAACTGTTAACACCAATATTTAAAAGCGTTACTCAAAAGACGATATAATACACAAGTAAATGATACCAGTGGCATTTACAACGCGCTTAACCATTGGATACCGAATGTTATAGTTTGGTAAAAGCTCTGATTATCAGGGCTTTTTATTTTGTTATGAATTGTGATGACGCGGCCAATTTATCATTAGTGCTAAGGCAAGTGCCAGAATGAGAATAATTAGCACAAGCACCGCTAAGACACTTTTGATGCCAAAAGCAATAGCTAGACTTATCAAAATAATAAGTGGCAAATAAAAGTACCAATACGAAATCAAATGACCAACAAATAGGATACTCAAATACAGGATGGTGCCAATGATGTGGCCAAACAGCCAAAACAGAAACATCGCTAATAAACAGAAACAAAAGATTAACATGCTAGGTTCCTCCTAATTAGAGAGTTGTGTGAGACAAAGTGAAAAAAGCTCCTTTGTCACTGAGGGATAGTTCAATAGATTCTTAATACCAAAGTGCGTTTGCGTATAAGCACAGACCAGATAACCAAAATACCAGTCATGACCTGATTCACTCAGACCATCTGGGTGGTCAACAAAAAGACGTTGCAGTCGCTTTAAAATACGCGGACCAAAAATAGCATCGTCAAAGATTGCTTGTGCTAAACCTGGGTAGATATATTGGCCATTGCTGTCCAAAATGACTAACCCGTTGGCATTAGAAGTTGTAGACAATGTTTTAGTTGTGCGTTTTGACATGAGTTTTCTCCTTATGGGGCAGATGTCCAGTGTCGATCCAGCAACGCGTCGCTTTATAAGCGGACTGCTTAAAAGCCAAGCTAGCTAAGACATAAAAGCCAGCCAGTGTGAGTAAGACATACAACATCGTGCCATTGATGACCATTAATAAAATATCCAAACTGATAATTGTTGCGGCAATAGTACTGATAACTTTGGTAATTTGATTCATAGTAGTTCTCCTTGATTATGTACGCACCAGGCAGAAACTGTTTCCTGTCGGCCCTGCCTGTGAGTGGTGTGTTATTTCGTTTTGACGAAGAACATGGGGACACAAGCAGCGCAGAATACAAGGGTGAGCGTAGCGAATTTACGAAGCCCTTTTATTCTGTGCTAGTGCTTGTTGCTGTGGTATCATCACCACAGCTTACAAGTCACTGGTTGTGGCACAATGTTTGACTCAAAGCGAAGTGGCACCCAAGAGCTTGGCAGGACAAGCGCAGCGTGTTTGATCCCGCTTGCGGGTCTGGGGAACACGGAAAAAAAGATTTTTACCGCTCATCATCTTCACGCGCAATCATAATCACACCGACTAGGTAATATAAAATATAGACCAGCATGGCAATTAGCATGAGAAGTTTAAAAACTAATACACCCATAAACACACACTCCTATCTGTGATTAAAATTCCTCGTAATCCGTTGTCTCTTGTTTGTACTCCGCACAGATTTCTCGTAAATCTAAATCATCTGCCCCCAAAATCACTTTTTCATCAAAATAGTGACGCTTGCCAATTGCAACAGCTTGTGTCAGTTTCTGCTCATCTGTGAGTGTATCTGGAACATTAACTGCCACTGTTCTAACCAATGTTTCCATATATTTAACGTTGACGATTGCCATAATTTTCTCCTTAAATTGTGGTTCTTAGGGTAACGTGTTTACCCTCAGCTAATTCTTGCATGATAAATGCACTTAATCGCAGTGCTTCATCATCTGATAAATCTATTTCACCCGAGTCATTGCTAGTGGACTCACTGACGTGAATTCCACTCCCGCCCATAGGGAATTCATCAGACCATGAAAAGTAACGTATGGCTATATTTTCAATCACTTCATCATTCATTGTCATCTGTCTCCTGTTGGTTTTGCGTGTAATAGGTTAGTCCGTTTTCTTCAACTTGATTGAACATTTGGATAAAGTCCTTATCAAGGATGTTTTTCTTTTTGTTCAATTCAAATTGTGACCAAGTAAATTCCATTGCTTGATATTGACTTGGCGTAATACTGCTAGGCTTTACTTTGGTATCAAGGCAGAGCATAGCTTGGTAAAACAACTTTGGGCTTTCTTTTTGCAAAGCTTGCAAAGTGTTGAAAATGGTGTTGACTAATGAAACACTAACGCTAGCTTCAACCATTTCTTCAAAGCCTTTACTTAATTGCGCTTTATAGTGACTAGTTGGCACTTTGGTCTCATTGAACAAATAAGTCATATCAGTGATTGATTGTGCCATTTTGGCGATTGGTAATTTGCTAAAATCATCATAGAATTGCTTTGTCATTATTTTTTCTCCATTCTGAATCTTTTTCCTGTTGGCAATCGCTCCAATTGAGCTGGTTGCGTCGTGACGGGTAACGATTGGCATGATAGCCAAAGAAACACAAGGATTGCGCAGCAACTTGCCACGTCCTTGTGTTTCTTTGTAGAGACTGTTTGGCGCTTGCGCCTTACAGTCTCTTTATCATGCGATTGTGAAAACGGCACAGAGCAAACAGAACAATTTGGTGCGATGCGAACGGAAGTGAGCCTTTTGAACCCCCAATTAACTTTACTGGTGTGGTATCAACCACGCCTGTCAAGTTAATGATCAGGGGGACTGGGGGAGGGGCTATGACTAAAAAATAGTCATGTCTTTTTTTATTGAGATATTGACTGAACAATAGCGTCAAGAATTGTATCAATTGAAACACTCGCCAGAATGTCTCCATAATCTTTGAAGTAAGTTCCGTTATGTCTCGCTAGACCATTACTAGCCACGGTTATTTCATCACCATTTTTTAGGGTCGCAATCACCACACCATTGGTAGTGATTAGCTTATTTACAATTTCAAATGGGTTAGTTTCTGTCATTTTGTTGCTCCTTGTCTGATTTTGGTGAGTGATAGTCTGGGTTGTGTAGCCACCAGTCATTCATAATTTTAAATAACTTTTTACGAATGGTTGACGCACTGGTTTTTGGGTTGCCACATACTAGTTCTGTAACATCTTTATTAAAAACAAGATTGGATAATGGATATTTTGCAGAACGCAGTGAGAAAAAATAGTCATAATCACCGTCATTGTAGTCATTACGATACGCTTGCAAGTGAATTGGTTTGAAAATTGACTCACAATCACGCCAACTTAATAATTCTTCTGGTCTGGCAATATTTTGTTCAATCATCATATAGTCGGTTGTCAAACCTTGTTGAGGGCTATACCACGCCATAATGCCTCCTTTACATCCAATCGGGTCTTTCGTCACCATCAATACTGGCGTGAATATGATTTATTAGGCTTTCGTTTGTGACCGTGATGTTGTTGTCTGCCACGTAGCCAATTGTTAATCTATCGTATTTCTCATTTAGATGTTGATGGTATACCCAATTGTTGTTGACGGGGTAATAAAGTCCTAGCTCGGATAGCTCATCTTCCAGCCCTGACCAAACATTAGCCGTCAAGTCATCTTCATCATAGCTTTTTGCTTCATAAACAAGTTCTACGGCTTGAATAGCACCGCTAGGAATGAGTACCATTGCTGGATTTTGTAAGTAGGTCTCCATTCTAATAATTCTGATATTCATATTTCACCACCATTCTGTATAGTACAAATTTTCTGAATCACTGTTGTAAGTAAATTCTTTCTGAAGAAAATGCCGTGTGTCTCTCAACACTTCAAAGTAATAACCGTCATAGTCTGTACTACCAAAGAAAAAACCTGATGCTGTTGGTAACAACTCTAGTGCCAAAGCATGGCTTGCCATAACCTGTTCAATATCACTCGTTAAAGCCTCTAAGTCATCACGAGTGATAGCAATCTTCAATTGGTCATTAGGGTCTAAGTCAAAGCGTCTTACAAACCAATCTCTAATTTGATTGGCTTTACGCCATGAGTGAATAATGACTACTTTACCTGTTTGCTTGTTCTCTGTTTGTAAATACATATCTAAGCCCATAGTCTTGTCCTCCTGTTGGCCTGTTTTGTGACCAATTTATTCTTATTGCGTTGTGAACGGACAAACTAAAACAAGCCAGGGCGGATTTGCAAAGCTCGCGTAGCGACACGCAGTGCTTGGCCTTGCAAATTTAGCCCCAAATCTTTGGACTTTAGTCCTTAGATTTGCTTGACTTGTTAGAGTTTTGGTAGTCACAAAAGCAAGAATAGATGGTGCATAACAGCCAGCAGGCAGGAAAGCCATCACATTTAAACGGTTTGAAAATCGTTTGAATGTGATGGCTTTTTTTGAACCCCCAATTAACTTTACTGGTGTGGTAATAACCACGCCTGTCAAGTTAATGATTAGGGGGACTGGGGGAGGTTTGTGATGTCTCAGGAAAAACCATTTACTTTTATGAGGTTATTTAAAAGGTTGGTATATTGACCCTATATTAAACAAAAAGGGAGCTACAAAATGGCTAAAAAAACGATTGACCAACAAATCAAAGAAAAGCAAACACGTTTGGATGAACTAGATTTACAAGCAAAGGCAGTTCAAGACGAAAAGCGGGCCATCAAAAAAGACATCAAACAACTTAATGACGCTCTTGTGGCTGAATTGGGACGATCACTGTTAGTCAAAATGAATTTGGAAACAGATGATATTGACCAGGCATTTGCTGAATTGAATCACTTACCAATTAACAAACAAGTTGGAGGACAAGCTCATGGCGATCAGTAAGGAAGAACGTGCGCAACTTAAATTATTACCAATTCGTGGCTATTGCGATTGGAAAGGTATTCCTTACACGACGGATACTCCCACTGAGTTACGCATGGTTGATCACGATAGTTTGGTGGTTAGAACAAAATTAAACCGTTTTGTCTGGAACTCGACTGGTGTTAAAGGGGATTTAGTTGATTTCATTCACTACTACGAATTAGGCAAATCAGATGGTGACAGTAAAGGTGCCGCTATTAAAAATCAACTGGCCTACGCGCGCTTTGTCAAAGGTGAAAATATTGATGTCTCTAAACTGTACGAAGACAACACACCGCGTTACAAGTTTGATTATGACAAGGTCTTCAAAACTCAAGAAAAAAACGTAGCCAAAGATTATTTAGTTAATCAACGCAAGCTCAATCCACAGTTCGTTGACAATTTATTGAAAAGTGGCGCAGTTGTACAAGGTAGCCGTTACCGTGAAGGTGATAAGTTGCATCAAAACCCCGTCATCTTTCCCTGGAAGGATGTGAATGGCAAAATTGTGGGCGCTGATCGTCAAGGGACTGAACAAGACTTTGAACATTACAAAAAGCGTGGCACATCCAAAAAAATCTTTGCTGGCAGTGATACCTCAACGGGTTATAACCTCTCATTTGGTTCAGGTGACAAAACATTGATTTTATTTGAAAGCCCAATTGATTTATTGAGTTATGCACAACAAAATCATCAAGACATGGTGAAAAGTAACGCCACGCTATTGTCTGTGTCTGGCACTGATGCTAAGCGTGGCTTGCAATATTTGAATGATGCGGTTGCTGCTAAGCAAGACAAATTTAATAAGATCATTGTGGCTTTTGACAACGATGTCGCAGGGTTTAAAGCCGCTGATTACTTTGATCGTTTTAGTTTTAAAAATCCAATTACTGGTGAAGCGATTGAAGCAGAGCGTCATATTCCCTTACAAGGCAAGGATTGGAACGAACAACTTAAAGCAGGTGTTACAGGGCGGCGCGTCATGAGTATGACGGATAATGCTAATCGCTTAGATGCCTTAGAAAAACTTGCAATGCAAGAGACACAAACAGTCAAGCCAGATTATGTGGATGTCAAAATGAGCACCATTCAACCTGTCAAGGAAGTCTCAGACACAAAGACAGGCAAGCAAACAAATCAACGTCGTTCTAAAGCTGATCGTCGTAAGGAGAATGCTTTAAAGAATAAACAGATAATTCAAGAGGCAATGGGAAAGGTGGCCAAGTACCAACAAGATCCCGCTGAACTTAAAAAGCTCCTTGACTTTACCGCGACTGGCTTAAATTATTCGGCTCGTAATTCAATGTTGATTCAACTACAAAATCCAAAAGCCACCTTGTTAAAAGGCTACAAACAATGGTCTGCTGATGGCATCCAAGTTAATAAAGGTGAGAAGGGTATCAAAATATTTGGTGCCCCTACCAACTTAAAGACAATCATTGGTGCCAATGGCGAAAAAATACGTTGGTCTGATGCGACACCTGAACAAAAGCAATTAGCCAATAACAATCAATTGGAAGTCCGCAGTGTGAAACATTATCCAGTCGAAACCGTGTTTGATGTTCGCCAAACTAATGCCACAGCTGCGCAATTGCCAAGCATGTTACCCAATCGTCCAATTGACTTAGCCACTGATAAAAGTCCAAAACATTTGGATGTGGCCTATAAAACGTTGTTGAAGTTCGCCGACAAGCTTAAAGTGCCCGTCATTGACCAAGGTGTGGACGAACAAATTGCCAAGCGGCCAATGACCTGGCAAGGACAAGCAAAAGGGGCCTTTGTCCAATCAAAAACTAATAAGGATGAAAAATATATTCTGTTGTGCAGTGATCTTACCCCAACCGATAAAATTCACACCTTAGCGCATGAAATAGCGCACGCGCAGCTTCATTCCCTGCAAAGTCAAAATAATTGGCCCACAGCCATTAAAGAAACGCAGGCAGAGTTATCTAGCTATGTGATTACTAAAAACTTAGGCATTGAGCCTGGTGAGAAAAGCGTTGATTATATTGCGGGTTGGTCAAAGAATTTAAAGGCGCTAGAGGGTCAAAATACTGGCAAAATCATTAGTCAAGCACTCAAAGCTAGTACCGATGTTACTCAGTATTTATCGGATAACTTGAGCAACGGTGAAGTCCGTCAACCAAAAACAACAAAATTGCTTAAGCCTGATAAGTTAGCGGTTGTCGAACAGAACTATCAGGCCATTAATCAAACAAGTACACGACACATGTAAAAGGAGCAAACACATGTCACAAGAAAACATTCAAGAAGTTACAGGCTTTATCACAGGCATTACAAAGTCTGCGGAAGTTAATATTTTATCCTTCCAGGAAAAGGGTCAACCAGGTGCAATTGCTTTGACAATTGAAACTAGACGCTACCACGAACTATTCCCAGCAGGCGATCCAATTTTAGGCATTGAAATGGTGGCCGTATTACAACAAGTTGGCAAGAAATTACAAGTGGTGTCAATTTATGATCCCGAAGGTGATTTTATTGCTGCTGATGAAGTGCCAGAACTTGGCCAATTGAATCATCAATTGGATGATGCCAAAAGCACTGATGTCTACACAAGTTTACTCGCTGATCGTCAAAAAGCAGTTGATCACATTGATGCGAGTACAAGCGAATTAGAAGAATTAGCCAGAGAACATGATGCTACCAGTCAAGTCCCTGAAAGCAATACGAATTATGGTGATCCCGTTACTGACCAGGGAGGAAATGAATGATTGAATTAAAACACAACAATTCCACACCTTACCTTGATCGTTATACAACAGACATTAGTGCCAAAGTAATGTCTGAACCGGACAAATATCATGCCTACGAACGTGAAAGCATTACACGCCGTATCATGGTCTCCTTGATGAAACAGATTCAAAATGCACCTTTGTTAGTTGGTTTACCAGGCGTTGGTAAGACAGCCATTGTAGAAGATCTAGCCAGGCAATTAATTGATACAAAGGTGGCTAGTTTACAGGGAAAACATCTGATCCAAATAAGTTTGGCCAACTTAATGAAAAGTAGCGATGGTGAGTCATTTGCTCATAAATTACAAGCCATCATTGATGAATTGATTGCCAATAAAGACACAGTGATTGCCTTTATTGATGAAATCCACCAAATTGTTGGCACTGGTGCTGAAACGTCAGGCAGTTCATTGGATGCGGGTAATATTATCAAACCAGCTCTGAGTCGTGATGATCTCCAAATTATTGGGGCAACGACCACGAAAGAATTTCACGAATATGTGGCGCGTGATGGCGCACTGATGCGGCGATTTGATTTGATTGAAGTACCAGAACTGAGCTTTGAACAAACGAAGCGTGTTTTGTCTAAAGTCGCCTTACAACTAAATAACGGTATTGAAGTGACAGAAACAGTACAAGACAGAATTATGGCACTATCACAACGCTATATCACTGACCGTTACTTTCCTGAAAAGGCAATTATGTTGCTAGATGGTGCGTTAAGTGTCGCACGATTAGCTAATAAATCTAGTTTAGAAGACACAGATGTTGCCACAATCATCCATGATGATTATCATGTGCCTGAATATGTCATTAATCAGAAGACTGATGAACGATTATTAAACCTGTTACCAAGACTAAAAAACCAGGTGATTGGTCAAGACACAGCCTTAGAAAAAGTTGCAATGAAACTGACTAATCGTGAGGCAGGACTAGCCGATACTTCAAAGCCTGAGTCATTTCTCTTTATGGGGCCAACTGGTGTTGGTAAGACTGAGACCGCCAAACAACTAGCGCTAAATCTATTTGGTAACGCTCAAAACTTTATTCGCTTTGATATGTCTGAGTTTAAGTTTGCAGGGACTAGCCTAGAAAGATTTAAAGACCAGCTAACAACTAGAGTCAGGCACACACCTTATGCCGTATTGTTGTTGGATGAAATTGAAAAGGCTGATCCAGAAGTCATGGATTTGCTTTTGCAGGTCTTAGATGATGGTCGTTTGAGTGATGAATATGGGCGTGTCATTAATTTTAAAGACTTAATCATTGTCATGACAACTAACTCAGGGGCCACAGCAGTGATGAATCGTGATGCCAAATCAGATGCTGTTAAAGAAGACAAAAAGCGTCAAGCAAACTTTGAAGAACAACTCGAAATTGCCTTGCAAAGTGATGGTTATCGTCCTGAGTTTATCGCTAGAATTGGTGCCATTATTGTCTTTGATGTCTTAAAGATGGCGGATATGGTGCGAATTGTTGAACTAAAATTGTCACGACTCAATCAAAAAGCACAAACTAGTGGCTTCAATATTGTTTTTGACACACAAGAAGTGGCGCGTTATATTCCATCTTTTGACCTGGGCTTTGAGTATCTAAATGGTACACAGGAAGTCAGCTCACCAATTGCCAACTACATCGCAGACGTTGGTTATAAACCATCTCGTGGTGTCAGACCAATTGATGACACGATTGCTACGTATGTGAGTGATCCAGTGTCTACCGCAATTATTCAAAAGCGACAAGGACTAGGACAGGATTTTGATACTTTCATCTTTAGAGCCATTGGTAATCCACCATCTTTGACAAGTCCTTATGGTGAATGGCAAGTTGTGGTTTCCACAGTGAAGGAGGCAGCAAACTAATGAAGCTATTTAAAAAAGATTATCGTGCCGAAAGACAATTCATGCGCGAGAGTTACATTCGTTGGCGTGGTCGTCCCTGGTTCTTGTGGTTGTATGGCATTATAGCAACTATTGGTGTCATCGTTGTTTCATTGTATATCACCATCATAGTTGATTTGATTATTCGCATTGTTGGTCCATACGCTCAAGCGTTTAAGTTCTACATGCAAAGTGGTGTTGTTCAATGGCCTGAATTCAATGATGTCATGAACATGACAGTCACTGTGCTCAATCCACTCAATATTTTCACTATTCTGTCGCGACTAACTTTAGTGACAAGCGTGGTACTAATCATTTGCTTGTTACTCCTACTCAAAAAATATGTCTTCCAACGCATCTATGACTGGTATCAATTGTTTAGAGACCAAACTCGTAATACCAATCGTTTTGCGGAAGTACGTGAGGTGGATAAGGTTTACAAATTGATTCCTGATCGCAATAAGAACTTTAAGGGTCGTCCAGGACAACCAGTGCTGCACACACAAGGATACACCTTCGAATTCTTTATGATTCATCCGTTTCTGTGGGCGTGGCAATGGTTTAAGCGACCACTAGGTATGAATTCACTAGAATTTAGCGGGATGTACAAAAAAATACGTCCCGTTTTACTGGTACGTTTGCCAAAGTTATTTGAAAAGCAACTGAATGTTCAAGGCGGTTTTGATGGTTTTTATTGGGTGGATACTAGTAACACCCATTCAAAGACCACTGGGATGACGCGTTCTTCAAAAGACCAAATGCGAGGCTATACCTTAATTGACATCATTCGTCGTGCCGAAATCAAATGGAACATTATTGATACTGATGCCAAAAACGAAGATGCCAAAATGAGTTACAAGTCATTACGCACAGCAGGTTATGACGTGAAACTACTCAATATCATGGAGCCAAGTGAGTCTGAGTCCTGGAATCCCCTTGAAATTGCGATTGATTATGCCTTTGATGGTGACTGGGACAGTGCCAATACGGAATTGCGTAAGGTCGTGCAGGTTATTGGTGGTTCCAGTGGTGAAGAAAGTAGCCACAAAGATATTTGGGATAGTGCCGCTGAAAGTACCATCCAGGCAGTCATGCTCACGGTACTAGATATTGCTGTACGTCACCAGGACAAATCAATGGTGACCATCTCAAACGTTTTGCAATTCATCAATGATATGAACAAGTTCACGGATAAAGAAGGTGATGGCTTAACTAAGTACATTACTAACATTGGTAAACTACCGCGAACACCAGCGCGCAATATGATTATTCTTAATGCTGCTGAGTACCTATCTGCCACAGGGGATACCAAATCATCAATTTCTTTCTCAGTGATGAATCGTTTGAATTTGTTTGCCTCAGAGTCAATCACACGTTTGACAACCTTCAACACTATCAATTTGACCGATTTAGGGTTTCCAAGAATGCTAAAGATTAAGTTCTCTGACCGCTATAAAGGGGTTCATGTTAGCATTCATGTTTATGAATCAGGTAAAAAGCATGCATTAGAAAAGGACAAGCTAACCGTGTCCCAATCAGGCACGCTAACTTATCCGATTCATAACCATTTACCCGTCTCATGGCAAATTGAGTTGTCACTCGATAGTGACGGCAATTCAATTGCGATGCGTAAACAAAGGTTTACGTTGACTGGTAAGATTGTACAACGAAAATTGCTCAGTGGCAAGATTAAGCGTGACTTGTTCTCTAAGCAGCCTGTCATCCAATGCCTGGTTGATCAGATTAAACCACAAGGCACAACTGAGACACCAGGTGTCACCTTGCGTTACTCAGAAAACCCAATGGCAGTCTTCATCATCACGCCACAATCTAACGATGATTTCTCCGCTTTGGCCAGCTTGTTTATCTCACAAGTTTTCTCGGTTAACACCGATATTGCTTCAACGATTACCCGCAGGAAAATGGACAGTTGGATACTTTATAAGCTCAATGAGTTTTCTATGTTCCCACGTATTCCAGGTTTTACCAATGTTCTAACGCGTGGTTTAACGTACGGGCATTTGGTTGATTTGTATATTCAAACCTTAACACAACCACGTCTTCACTATTCTGAAATGGAAACCAATGACATCAATGGTAACACGGGTAACTGGTTCCACATTTTAACTAATGATGAGCCAACTAATGAAGCCTTATCCAAGCAATTAGGTGAGGTTGAAGTCCAAACCGAATCAGTCAATTCACAGATTGGCTTAGATCGTCAAGATCGTGGTAACCGTCATGCACAAGTTAGCAAGGTTCGGCTGTTGGATGCCAAAGAAATTAGCGAATTGAGTCCGCGTGAGATGATTACAATCCGTACCATCAAACGTGCGGATAAGAAGGGAAGATCAGTTAGGCCTTTGCCAATTTTCTCTACGGGAGCTTACCGAATGCCGTTTGCCTATGAATTAATGGGTAAGCAGTATTCACTTGATTACTATACGGCCGATTTGAACATCAAAGCGCAACATAACGATTTGAAATATGATGACCTTTATCATGACTTTGTGCCTTACTTTGATGAACTAGATCAACAAGTTCAACTAGAAATTGAGGAAGAAGGCGCAGGTGGCAATCAAATTGATAATCGTCAACTCAACACGTTAGCTGATGATGAAATCAACAACATTTTGGCCAAAGCGCATCAAGGTATCGAAACAGCCACAGTGCAAATGCAACAAGAACTCTCTGATGAGGAACGTTACTTGCAGTGGAAACATGACTTTAACCCTGATGAGCCATTTATGACCGAAGAACAATTAGATAATGTTGAGCTACGTCAAATTGTAGAGAAATCCATCAAAATGAGGATACCGCGCTCAAATAAAACAGAAGAACAAAACAGTGCCGTTGCTTACTTAAATCGTGGCAAATATCTGACACTTTCTGGCAACAATAATAACGGTAAAGTTCTACGATTACTAAACAACGAACCCGCATACATGTGGGAAATATATAAGCAGCTTAAAGCTGCAACAACTCAAGGAGAAGTCGAATGACAAATCTTTTCTCGGGCATCAATACATTAGCGGGTAGTTTACCAACTTTACCTAATAATGGCCCAACAGCCGATTTTTACAATCAATGGTCGCAATACCTATCACCATTGCCACATATATTCTTAACGCTGATCATGTTATTCATGCACAGCATTGCTTTAATTTTCTATTACATTGCGGATGCGGTCTTTACCGCCTACCAATCATCTTTCAAACTTTTAGACTTTATGAACATCTTTTTTCAGCCAAACAGCGATGTCTATCGCGACTGGAATTTAGGAAATATTCTCAAAGACTTCTTGTACCTGGGTTTTGTTATATTTGGCATCATGATGATGGTGCAGTGGATACAATATACCGCTACTTCTGGTCGCAAGGGTAGGGAATGGCCTAAGGGTATCACCATTACTGTTGGTGTCATTTCTGCTTTACCATTAATAATCGGGTTAATGAGCGGAATTGGTACAGCAGCAGTATCTGATACAAGTGGGAGCAAAGACTATAATATTGTCACACAATTGTGGCAAGGAAATTCCACAGATCTGGGTAAATTAGCCAGAAATAATTTTGATCTTGACAAGTACAAAGATTTTATGAAAAGACATCCAATTCGCCAAACAACAATTGAAGGTACTAATTATCACTCAGTAATGAGTGATGCAGGTTACACCGACGGTTTAAGTGACGCTCAAAAATCAGTATTCACCAAGAAAATTGGTGGCAATGGCAACATGGTTGATATTACTGGTGATTCACTTGTCCTGGGTAAGACATTTGCGGATGATTATCCAGTGATGAAAACAAACTGGTTAGGCATTATTGGTGGTGAAATAGTCTTTATTATCGTTGTGGCTGGTGCGATTGTCCGTTTGTTATCGTCTGTTTATAAAATGGCTTTTATGGCAGGTTCAATTGTATACTTTGGCCTCAGAGATGGCACACAAGGCAAACGTGTCCAACAAGTTCTGGGAATGATTGAGGGACAAATAACAGGTATTGTCATGATGCCAATTTCATTAATTTTCTTCTTTGCCTGGGTAGAATTTGCCTTTAACACCATTAATAGTTTAGGTCTAGATATGTGGCCATTCACCATCCTGTCAATTGCCGCTCTGTTAGCTGGCGGTAAAGGGCTCGCAGGTGGCTTTGAAATGATTGAACAATGGACTGGTGTTCGCTCAGGTCATAATCCTGTTGCTTCGATGATGTTAGCCAATCAAGCTGCTCACATGGTAGGCGGCGCCACAAGGGTTGCCAAGAAAAATATTGGCAAGGGTCTCAACGCAATTTCACCAGAACAGAAAAAGAAGAATCGTGAACTAGGTAAGAAGATTGCCAACTCGGGTGGCAATCAAGGCTTAGATAATAGTAAAGCACTGACTGATCATAGCTTAAATGATACTGGTGTCGATGCATCCGCACAAGTCACAGGTAAGGCAGCAAAGGTGGCTGAGGTAGCTGGACGTACAGTCGGAGCAATGAAACATCCTGGTAGTTTATTGAAAAACACTGGTCGTGCGGCTGGTGATAAAGTTAAAGGTGGCGTGAATAAAGCCGTTGGCAATGTCAAAGATTATGCTGGTGGTGTCGCCGACAACTTTGCAGGAGGACAACAAGCCGTTGAAGCCTTTAACAAACGTTATTCGCCTGTGACACCCAAAGCAGGTAGTGGCGATTCACCATCTAATTCTTCTCAACCACGTAATGTTCATGAAGCACTTTCAAAGGCAGCGGCAGATTCACCTAATGCTCATCCAACGGATACAGCAAATACGCCTCAATCTAACATGAGCCACGCTATGTCAGATGCACACCGTGGCTTACCTACTAGAACTAATGCACCCAAGTCTAGCGCTGCTAATTCAACTAAGCCAATTGTGAGTGGTGGAACAGTTGTTCAACCTAAGGGAGTCGGTGCAACACCAGCAACCATGTCACGTCCAAACACCCCAAGTTTGAGCGGTACATTGCCTGGCAAAAAGACGGTGACTCAACCGTTGACAGCAGCGCAACAAAAAGAAAAGGATCGCGCCTGGGCTGAAAGTGTTATTGCAAAACAAAAAGCGAAAATGCAGAATCAAAAAAGCGTATCAAGTAAAGAGAACAAGTGAAACTTTTAATTTGTGTGCTAATACGGTAAAACTAACAGTAGTTGATTTTAGGGAGTATACTGATGGAGAAAATTAAGCAAAATAAAATTTGGATCACGATTTTGGTAAGTGGAATCATTGTTATCGGAATTTTGTTGGCTATGTTGCACCAACAAAAACAAAACAGTCCTGAGGCACAATCATCAAGTTACGTGTCAAGTGCTAAGGCTTCATCCGCCTCAACCTCAGTTCAGGACAAAAACAATGAAAAAGCCTATGCTAAAAAGGCTGCTAAAATGAGTCGTCACGTCATTGTGATGGATGATGGATATTATTTTACTAATTGGGGTGAAAAGGACTTTCAAACTTGGGCAAACAATTATCTGTCAATGTCAGAGGAATCCCGACATAAAGATGGAGTACAGGAAAGCTTTGGAACCTCTTCAATTATTAAAAATAGTCGATCAACTTTATCGTATCCATTAGATTCCTGGGCGCAAGACATAAAAGATAAGGGTACTCCATCTGATTATTTTGCAACTGTAACGAAATTTAATCAACAATCCCCAGGTGTTAATCCTGATGATATAAAGAAATAGCTAAAAAGCCGTGATTATTCACGGCTTTTTGTTTACTTAGAATTATTTATGTTTCACTCTAAATTATATTTGCCTTGACAATAACTAGATAGTCCCGTAGTGTTTTTCCTAGGTGGGTTGTGATGTAACTCATTATATATTTATTAGGAGGACATATTAATGTCGGAGAAGAGTAGCAGCACACAAATTTGGTTAAATAAAATCAAAACGTTTGTTCAAGAGAATAAAAATAAAGTTGGCATAGTTGGTGGGGCAGTGATCTTACTTTTGTTGATTTGTGTCATAACATTAGTGATGGGTCATAACTCACTTGTTGGTACTTGGAAAGAAGTAACTGGTTCAGGTAAAATAATCATTACAAAAGATACGGTAGATTTTGACTCAACTTCTTATTCTTATAAATTGTCAGATGATAAAAAACACATCATTTTGACAAATGGGGGTGATAGTGCAAGCACCATTCCCTTTACGCTAAAAGATGATGTCTTAACCTTTGAAGGTACAAAATATTATCGAAAAGGCAGTTCAGCATACAAAAGCGCTTCATCATCAAGCGCTCGTTCCTCATCAGTTGCTGAAAAGCAATATGAATCCTCATCAAAAAAAGCAGCTAAAGCAGAAGCTGCTCAGACAAAATTAATTAACAAGTATAAAAGAGCCTATCGCGAGGCACAGGATCGCCTAACAAGCGACATTGCCAAAAAACTGAATGGTAATTGGCAATATACTAAAACTGATCGCCTTGATTTTATGGACGCAAGCGATATACTAACTAAGAACATCAGTTTTGACCAGACTAAGCTTACATTGTCATATAAGAAAATATCAGAAAGAAAATATGATAAAGAAGATGCAATTAATAAAAATACGTCTGAAACCAAAGAAGGGAAGGCGAGTTTTAAATTAACACAGGTACCAGCCAAATATGTGAATATTAGCAGTTATGGTACTGATTCAGAATTATCATCAGAACTTTCTGAAGCTTCATCAAAAGAAGTTGCAGCGGCTATCAAGGAGCTAAAAGATGTTACCCTAGATAATTACTTTGATAAAATGCACGATTTATATGGTGGCTATTCTGATGATGATGAGAAACACTTCACGCTGTCATTATCAGATACCACAGGTGACTTGCATAGCAGCGGTAGTGACTTATATGTGAACTTTCCAAAATCGGATAGCAAGATTACACAAATTTCATTAGATTCATCTTCCTTCTCAGATGATGATGATTATACAAAGGTACAATAATAAAAAGCGTTGATTATAAAAAATCAACGCTTTTAGTTTGTCTTAAATTATTTTGTTTGGTTTAATACTTGTTCTAGCACTAGATCTACAAAGGCGCTTGATGAGCGGAATCCTTGTTTGGTTGCTAATTTCTCAATCCCTTGCTTTATCTCAGGGCGAATGGTGTAAGTCGTTTGTATTTTACGACTACTATGATTTGAAGAAGGTAACTTAAACCCTTCACCTAACGATACCTCTGATTGTGGTTCGTCTCGACTAAACGCATCTGCCATTTGTTTTTGAGCACTGACTTCATCAAACATACGGGGGTCTTTTTTATCGTAATCCATTATTTCACACTTTCTAATAGCTTTTGATAAGCATCATTAATTTGCTGCAAAGTTTTCGGGTTGCGCTTGGCTTGGTCTAAATCAAACACTGGAGTCTTTAGCATCGTTGAACTATTAAAGACTTCACGTTCATTTAAGACGGCGACAAGGTTTTCAATTTGGTCAATAATCTGGCCAAACTCATGACTTGAACGGGTATTGTGCTTCACACGATTAGCAAGGTACAAAACTTTTGCTTCAATCAGTGATTCGCGTGTTCTAATATCTACTGCATCATCACGGAACTCTTTCATCCGTAGGTCAAATTGTTGTTTTGATTGAATAAAACCATACTCTGAGGGTTCAAGTGGCACCACAACATAATCAGAAACGGCAATCATATTCTTCGTTAACGTCCCAAACTCTGGATGGGTGTCAATTAGAATATAGTCATAATCTTTGATTTCCTCAAGGTGATCTTGAAGCCACATCATCATCAAAAAGTTTTTATTATTCTTTGATTGTAATGTACCTTCTAATTCGTCTAAATGAGGGCTAGCAGGTAACAAACCTAATTGTGGGGTAATTTGTCTAATTTGAGCCAAACCGCCTGTAAAGACGTCATATAGCGTATTTTTATTAGTATAGCTATCATAGGTAGAGGACAAGTTACCTTGATAGTCTGAATCAATTAACAAAACCTTGTAGCCTTGTCGAATCAAAAAACTAGCGAAGTTGAATGTCATCGTTGTTTTACCAACGCCACCTTTAGATGCTGAAAATGTAATTGTTTTACTCATGATGAAGCTCCTTAGTTATTTTATTTGTCAAAACGAAATAACGATGAAACCATCAATCCAGGCATGTAAAACTTGTTTACATATATATTATATCATACGTATAACATGTATATCAATATACTATACTTTAAATATAGGTAAAGGTATGTTTGTGTTATAAGATGAATATATACACATCTATCAATATCTTATATAGATTGGATACACAAAAAGATAACAAGCAAATCATTGTCTCCTGTTCGTGCAGGGGCTTTTTCTTTGGCTCAGGAAAAACCATTTACCTTTATGACATTCTTTCGATACCTTGTACACTGACCACAGATTGAACTTCAATCCAGGCAAAAATAACTTGTTAAAGGAGAAATTGTATGTATGAACACTTTACCCCTGGACGCAATATTTGGAAGAAAGTGTCACGGTGGATGTTTTTCACGATGGAACGAATCTTCGTATTAGTCATTGTTTTTGGGATTACTTACCTGATGATTAAATCATTCTATCCCTACAATATTGGCAAGTATGGGCTGATTCTAATTGTCAGTAATGCGTTACTAGCTGGCTTTTTAATTTTACCTAGTCCAAGTAACCCAATGGGTCTCATGTATCAAGAAATCCTACGTGGCATCTTAAAGTCCAGCAAGCACGCCACAGGTGATCTAACTGCGATTACTGAAAACAAGAAACGAGAGGAAAAATAATGGGAATAAAAGCTAAACAAGCACAAAAGGGAAAGGGTTTAACAGTTGTCAAACAAGCACTTGATAATCGCAAACCAATTCCAATCTACTTTGCTTTACCTTATAAAGACATTTTGAATAAAAAAGGGCATCCAATTTTATTGGCAGATGATACATACGCTGACATGCTCAATTTACCTGGAAAAGATTTGGATTTCCTGAATGCTGAAGGCGATAAGAGTTCCAACGCCATTATCGCTGACTTTCACCAGTTGCTATCAGTTTACGTGGAGGACTTTGATATTTTCGTTAGTCAACTACCCGCTGACACGCGAATCCAGCAAGCTTCATGGGGACAAGAGTTAGTGAGAGTGGAAAGCCAATTGAATAGTGTTGACCTAGATGATCGTCATTATCAACAATTGTTAATGATGCGCCAAACTATTTTGCAAGAAATTAATATTGAAAAAAATGTGGTCGGTGACATTAAACATCAAGAATATACCGCTGTGATCTATGGCAAGACGTTAGCTGCCTTAGATAAAAATCGCCGTGACTTTATGGCACACGCAGGCATGGCGTTTACACCTGAGCCAGTCTCAATTAATCGTAAAAAGATGGTCATGTACCAAATTAACAATCCTGGGGAAACCTTAGAACTGGAGGAAAAATAAGCATGCGCACAAGTTTAAATACAGCAAAACGTTCCGCATTGAAAGCACGCGGCTATAATTTAGAACTCATTGAGGAAGTTCAAAACCCTAGTGGCATTGAATTTCATACCACTTACTTTGATGATGGTATGGCAAGTAGTGCCATTGTCAATGTCTATGACTATCCCAAGAATGAACAGTTACAAGGCTGGTTCAAAGAGTTAATCAATCACAAGAACACCATTGTAGACATCAAGATTGGGACTGAGAACAAGTTTGAAGTGCAAAAAGCACTTGAGACAGCTACTAACACGTTGCGTAGTAAGGCACGTAGTGAAGTGACCTCACAAGGTGACGCGTTGGAAGCCGAACAAGATGCTGACATTACACTCCAAGACTTGAATGAAGCCCGCAATGGTCGTGAAATTTACAAACGTGTCTACGTTAGATTATTGATATCAGATGTTTCTCCCGAAGAACTACGCCGCCGTGTTAAAGAGATTCAACAACAGCTTTCTAACTACCGCATGAAAGTTTATCCTTCTGAGCAATTAACCCACTTCCAACAGTTCTTTATGCCAGCAATGTCAATTGAAAATCAAACGATTAAGGACAAAGGGTTCCCAATGAAAGCCTATGCTTTAGCTGGTTCTTATGCCTTTAATCAAACCTTTATTGCACATCCTCGTGGTTCATACATGGGCTTAACCATGCAACGTGGTGAAGTTATGTATGATCCTAGCTACAATGACCACCGAACGCAGTTAACCGCTTATAACCTAGTTGTGGGTGGTGAGCGCTCAGGTAAAAGCTCGTTTGCCAAAAAGAACTTGGGGCCATTAGTTTCTCGTGGTGATACAGTTTGGGTATTTGATAAGTCTAATGAATGGCGTGATCTAGTGAATTACTATTACGGTGTCACTCTGACGCTTGATGGTAGTCAAAACATCATTAATTTGATGCAAGTGTTTGGCACTGTCCTTGATGCAAATGGCAATGTTGATGTCATTGCAAGTTTCAACCAGCATCGTACAAAAGTGATTACGTACTACGCGACACTTAATCCACAAGCTGATAAGAAAGAATTAGAAATGCTGGGTAACCTAATTACTGATTTCTATGTTGAACGGCGTATGTGGTCATTGTCACCAAAAGACAACCCGCAAGATTTACGTGTAATCGGGCTACAAAATGAAGACTATCCAATTCTCGAAGATTTTCAAACCTTCCTAGAAACCCGTAACATGCTGACACGCAACATGACGCAACCCGCCGTAGAACGTTTGGACAATATCTTATCGACGATTAGTAGCCTAATACAAAATCATGGCGACATGGTGAATGGTGTAACGACCATGCCTGATTTGTCTGGTGAGCGTTTGATTCGTTTTGATACTAGCGGGTTGTCCCGTCTTGAAGACGATCTGTATAATGCGCAATACTTTACCATATTGTCACTGATGGAAAGCTACATCACGATTAATGGCACACAGCAACGTGAACGCATTAAGCGTGGTGAGGTCTCCACCCAAGCCAACAACAACGGCAATCAACCAAAATACTTCTGGTGGATACAGGATGAGGCGGATGATATTTTCAACGCTAAACACTCATTAGGCATTACCTTCGGTGACAATATGATGGCACAACATGGTAAAGATTTCTTCGGTATGTTTGCCATTTTCCCAGGGCTAAAAAACGTTGTACCAACGGGCAATGCCTCAGATACTGAGGCTAGCCGTGCCGCATCTTCATTCTTTGGCCGATTTCCAAAGCAAACCATTGGTCGGCTTTCAAAAACAGATACCACCCGTTTACGCAGTGTGGTGAGTGAAACTAATATCACTGATGGTCAACTACAAGCGTTACAAGGATTGGATCAAGGTGATTTCTTAATGAACTTGGTGGGTAAGCAAGCTACGTTCATGCACGTTGATCTTAATGACTCAGAAATTAATTTGTTTGGTGGAGGACTGTAAGATGAAGTTGCCACATCCATTAAAGAAGGCGCGTGATAACCGTGAAAAAATGAAGCAAGAAGCGCAACAAATCGTTGAAAACTATGACAAAGGTCAAAAACCTCAACCAGTGGATAACAAAATTATTTGGTATGTCATTGGTGGTTTTGTTTTTGTTTTTATTCTCAAAGGCCTCAGCCTTTTAATGGGAGGTTAGACCATGTTAGAACGTTGGATGCAAGATAAAAAACGTCGCTTGTATGTCATCATCGGCATCATCACTACAGCAATTATGTCAATATCAGTTATTGCCTTAATGTGTGTCATGGTCTTTTCAACACAGAATGCCAATTGCTGGAATGATGATACAACCATTGATGATGGTGGCACTTCAATCGGTGGTGATTGGAAAGATCCCAACTCAGCAACGCACAAAGCCATACAACATGCAATTGACCGTTTTCATAAAGAAATTAAAATGTCAGGCGACAATATCGCTGCTGCGATTGCGATTGGTCTTAGAGAAAGTGGCTTTAATTCGAAAGCCGTCAATCCGGCTGGCTCGGTAAAAGGCATTTGGCAGTGGGGTGCTGGAGGTATTAACGGAAATCGCTATGGTGACACAGCTGATACAGTGCAAGCACAAGTTCAACTGGCAATCAATGAATTGCATAGTAGTCATAAAGCAACTCTAATTGGCTTAGCGGCCGCTAACAACATTAACAGTTCAATGGTGGCTTGGGATACAAAGTTTGAAGGGGTCGGAGAAAATGATCCACAACGAAAAGTCGCCGACACCGCAAAAACTGCCGAAGAAGTCAAAAAGGTTTTCAAACTAGATTATGCAGGTGATATTGATGTCTTTGATGGCGGCAACAACGACTCGGGTTCTAGTGATACCTCAAGCGATGCCAATTCAAGTGCTATGTCTGATGCCTCATGTGACACAGGGTTGGATACCAACACAGATGGCTTACCAGTTAAAGGAAAATACAACATAACAGGTGGCTATCCAAACTATGCAGGCCTAACAGGCGCAGAACATTATGGTGTCGATTTTCAAACCGTCAACCACACTATGACTGGTGGTGAAAGTAATGTGTACGCTGTTCATGATGGCACGGTAGTAGCCAAAAGCTTTGATAGCGTTGGGGGTAATTGGCTAGTGATTAAAGGCACTGACGGGGTGTTTACCTATTACGGTCACGCACCAACTCAGTCAGCCATTGTTGTCAATACAGGTGATAAGGTTTCTGCTGGTCAACACATTAGTCATGAAGGACAAACTGGTGAAGCAACAGGTATTCACGTTCACTTCGCTGTGCAAACAAAAGATCAATATAATTGGGCGCCTCAAAGTAAAGGACTAAAATCCCCTGGGCTTTATCTCAAGTTACCTGCAAAGGCAGGTACTAACATTGTTATTCCTAGTGGGCCATTTGACTCTAGTACAGGCAAAACAGATAAATAGGAGTATTTAAAAATGAGTAAATTAAAGAAATGGGGTATCGCAGTGTTTTCTTTAGCCGTCATTGCGATATTGACTGCAATTGGTGGAACTTATTACTACATCACAGAGGTGAATGGTTATCCAGATACCAAGAACTTCGCTGACAAGATTGACCAGTTAGATGCCAGTAGCAAGCAAAAGACAGTCTTAATCTTCCATAAGCCTGGTTGCCCTGACTGTATGAAAGCGCGTAGCACGATTAAAAAGACGATCAAGACACATCAAAAGACAATTGATTACGTTGTGGTCAACGTTAAAAATTCTGAGGCACAAGCATATCTTGCTAAGTACGGTGTGACACAAGTACCCACAGTGATTGCTTTAAAAGGTAATCAAGTGATTGACAGTACCAGTTCAAACAACAACAAAACGATTGCTAAAGTGGTCTCAGGAGATTAACCATGACAAAATTCAATTTAAAATGGGTTTACGCGTTTGTGTTAACGCTTGCTTGCCTGTTTTTAGTCCAGCAAGGACTTAGCTATCAACGCACGGTCAAGAGTGTGAATATCGTGCATCAAGAAATCAAGGCAACAAAAGCTAAGTCAAGTCAGTATAGTGTTCAAGCTAAACAACTTGATAAGGTTAAAACCGCTGATATTCGAGATACCCAAAACATTGAAAAGATTGGCAATACTTTCCTCAAAGAAATGTTTGCCATCTTACCAAAGTTAAATAAATCAGATGCTAAAAGTAGTGTGGCAACGGATGACGTTGTGTCAGCTTTTCTAGGGGCAACGTTTGGTGGTGATGTGGATGAAGGTGTGCCAACTTTTCATTTAGAAAGCAATGATATTGTTTATTCCAAAGCAGCCGATGGCTCAGGTCTAGGATTTGGGACGGTTAAATATCAATTAGGCAAAGAGGAAACCAGCACAACATTATTGATGCACATTGAAAATGGCAAAATTACAGAACTCCAAACGGGTGCTGTAAAAGATACCTCAGGAAGGAAATAACCATGTCAAAAGTAAATAAAAAAATAGCCTTCCTTTGGGCTATTCCTTTGTTGATGGTGATTACTGGACTGGGCTTTTGGTTAGCTACTCAAGTCGCTGTTAAAACACATCAAAGTGCCTCAAATGAACTCGCGGTAGAACAAAGCAAACTCATCAACAAGAAATCAAAGGTCGGTACGGTACTAGATTCAAAGCAACCTAATGTGTCGGCTACCTCAAACTTGCTTGATAAACTGCTTACCCTAGATTGGACAATTGCCTCTCAAAAGGAATTTGATGCCAAAGCCAAACAGATGACACCTTATGTAACTCAAGATGTCGTCAAAAATAGTTTAGATTTCAAGGCTGATCCCGATAAAATGATTACACAGACAGGTGTGGTAATGACTTATGATCACATGGATTTCTTACCCACCTCAGCAAGCGCCACGGAGGTGAAAGGGAAGGTGATTGTCTTTGTTAAAAGCCATCTCAAGGACTCGGCAGATGCCACCACACGTTTTGTCTATAATGTCAGCTACAATCCTAAAACAAATCTTGTGACACAATTAGATCGGATTGGGACTTATCAATTACATAGTGACAGCAGTGTGTTGTAGCATAAAATAAAAAATCAACATTTTAAAGAAAAAGGATTTTATTAACAATGAATAAATTGTTACTTACTGCTTATGGATTTTCAACACCAAAAATTATAAATGTTGCTCAAAAAATGATTCAAGAGAATAAAATAACAAAGGCATGTATTATTTCCACATCTTGGCCGAAAGAAAAAGAAAAGCACCCTCAGATGCAACAAATAAAAAGAGATCTCCTCAGCATGAATATACAGCAAGTAGATTTCTTAGATGTGGAATTTGAAGATGCTAACAAACTCTTTGATTACGACCTAATTTTTCTGAATGGGGGCTATCCATTTTACCTTTTGCACTACATCAAAAAAAGTGGTGCTGATCAGATTTTGAAGAGAATAAACCAAAATGGAGGACTTATATTCGGTTTAAGTGCCGGTTCAATTATTTTAGGCCCTTCCATAGCTCTGATGCAGTACCTTTATCCAGAAGATAATCAGTTTAATGACTCGAATTTAGATGGCCTTAATTTAACAGATATTCATGTGTATCCACACTTTAAAGAAATGCTAACCCGCGATCCTACAATAAAAGATAAAATTAATAAATATGAAAATGAAACCGGAATTAACATTACAAGACTTAATAACGACCAAGCCTTAGCTGTTGATAACGACACTCAAACTTTTTTGGATTGAGTGTCGTTGAATTATTTTTTGTAAATTAACTAAAGCTCATCCCGTTGGATGGGCTTTTTTGTTTGCCTCAGGAAAAACCATTTACCTTTATGACAATTTTTTGATTCTTGTTATTCTGTGCGTGTGTTGATAACACAACAAAGAAAAAGGAGGACTTTTTGAATGAAAAAGTCAAATGCACATAACAAGTTTCTATGGGAGCGTC
>NZ_MOWQ01000025.1:0-27728 GCF_002095565.1 Leuconostoc sp. BM2
ACTTAACAAAGTTTAAATTCAGCTTATCATCAAATTTTATCGATGCATAAGCTTATTAAAATAGCGCTTCTTTAAGATATTTCACCTCCTTTAATTCAACCGTGATTTTAATTTCCACTTGACTTATTACCACATGTCTTTTCACTTTATTGTAACCGTTTTACTAAATAACAACGTTACGTTTTTTTTCATTTTTTAAAAAAATTTGTGATTTAATTTTTTTAACGTCAGCAAAAGTGAACAAACTAGCGTTATGCATACTGCAATTATAGAGCTTCCTGACTTTTTAGGCGTTGCAGAGGTTTGTGGTAGTTGCTTCTTAAAATTGTTTTGCTCAATTTCTGATTGAAGAGTTGGTTTTTCAAAAGCGTTTTTGACAATTTTTTTGTTGTTAATTTTAGTTTCTGTTTTGGTTAATTTAGCAGGCTCTGGTATATCAACTTTTGTCTTAATGTAAATCGGCTCAGGTACATCAACCGCTGTTTTCACATAAACTGGTTCTGGTACATCAACCGCCCAGCCATGCGCCTCGGGTACATCAACAGCTGTTTTCTCGTAAACTGGCTCTGGTACATCAACCGCCCAGCCGTGAGCTTCGGGTACATCAACGGCTGTCTTCTCATAAACTGGTTCTGGCACATCAACTGCCCAACCGTGAGCTTCGGGTACATCAACGGCTGTCTTCTCGTAAACTAGTTCTGGCACATCAACTGCCCAGCCGTGAGCTTCGGGTACGTCAACGGCTGTTTTCTCGTAAACTGGTTCTGGCACATCAACCGCCCAACCATGTGCCTCGGGTACATCAACCGCTGTTTTCACGTAAGCTGGTTCTGGCACATCAACCGCCCAGCCATGCGCCTCCGGTACGTCAACCGCTGTTTTCTCGTAAACTGGTTCTGGCACATCAACTGCCCAACCATGTGCCTCCGGTACGCCAACCGCTGTCTTCACGTAAACTGGCTCTGGCACATCAACTGCCCAGCCATGCGCCTCGGGTACGTCAACCGCCCAACCATGTGCCTCGGGTACATCAACAGCTGTCTTCTCGTAAACTGGCTCTGGTACATCAACCGCCCAACCGTGAGCCTCCGGTACGTCAACCGCTGTCTTCTCGTAAACTGGTTCTGGTACGTCAACTGCCCAACCATGTGCCTCCGGTACGTCAACCGCTGTCTTCACGTAAACTGGTTCTGGTACGTCAACTGCCCAACCATGTGCCTCGGGTACGTCAACAGCTGTTTTCACATAAACTGGTTCTGGTACATCAACCGCCCAACCGTGCGCTTCGGGTACATCAACGGCTGTTTTCACGTAGACTGGCTCTGGTACATCAACCGCCCAGCCGTGAGCTTCCGGTACATCAACGGCTGTTTTCACGTAGACTGGCTCTGGTACATCAACCGCCCAGCCGTGCGCCTCGGGTACGTCAACCGCTGTCTTAATTTGAACTTGAGCATAAACAATCTTCGTCTCAATGTTGCTGGCGTCTGCCTTAACATGATTATCCCTAATCGCGTCTGGTTCCGCTACCTTAACATAATAATCACTAATACTTGGTTCCCCATTGTTACCTAAGTCATCATTTTCGGTTTGCCAGTCACTATACTCAACCGCTGACACTTCACCGGCGTTATTCACATGGTAGGTGGCTGTTCGGGTATACGTCACTTGATAAGCCTTATCGGCTAATAACTGCTTGCCTTGTTCGTCTACATAGTGAATCGTCTTGGTAATGACCTTTTCCAAACTGGCCTTATCCGTCCCACTTGGTTGCTTAGGATCATTTGGTATCTTCGGATCAATGATCGTCCCAGGATTGCCTGGATTTTCTGGCTTGTTCACAATTGTCCAGCTACTTAATCCTGGTGTCTCTGGACGCTCATAAGGCGCATAAACGTATCGTACTAATGTAGAGGGTAATATAATGTCTTTAACATTAATATAAAAATTACCTCCGTGTTGCTTAGCCCATGCCAATCCTGGATCGTTTGGATCTGATGAATATCCAAAGTAATGGTTAATCTTTCCATAACTTTGGTCAACATACGGAATATCATTTGAGTTAAATTTACATTCACCTTCATCCGTTGTTTTTAGCCAATGAAATTGCCAATTGTTAAATTGCTCAATTGCTTCCTGCAAACTAGGAGTTGGATTATTAATATTAGCAATATAAGTTTTTACATTTCCATACTGATCTTGCATGACCTGAAATCCTGCGTAAGTGTAGGCCCCATGAGCATCTTTATATATATGTGAAGAGCTAATATTATGATTCAAAAAATCAGTAAAACCAGCATCCATCTCGTTTTTGGTATAATCTAAAATTTGAGATGATAGCGTACCAGCTTCATGACCAATTGTTTTAACAAAATAGTAACCTGGAAAGGATATTTCATTCCCGTTGATTTTTGAGCTTACTGCTCGTATACTGAAAATCCGGACCGCTTTATTTCTAGGGCATAATCCGAGATAATCAAGTATAGGAGTTTTTTTATATTATGAAAGCTAAGCGATACTCAACAGAATTTAAGTCATCAATTGTCACCTTGTATAACGAGGGACGTTCTGCTAATTCTCTAGCCAATGAATACCATTTGGCTGTACAAACCGTCACGGGTTGGGTGAAGAAAGCCCAAATCATTGGGACGGACGTTACCGGTAAGCCAGTGACTCGCGCCCAATTTAATGCAATGCAGAAAGAAGTCGCAAGACTCAAAGAAGAAAACGAAATTTTAAAAATTGCGGCCGTTTTGCTGGGCGAGCATCGCAAGTAACACGTAAGACCCATTTTCCTATTGTCCAATCATTGCTAAAACAGCATTTTAAACTGATGATGGTGCTTCGCCTACTCAAAATACCCAAAAGCACCTACTTTGATTGGGTTCACTATACTGAGAGCCAACGACAACGAGAAGACACGATTTTAAAAGCTTTGTTGCGTGAAATTTGGCAAAATAACTATAAAGCTTATGGCGCGCCACGTCTGCGATTGGCATTAGCTGATCTGAATTTACATCATGGAACCAACCGAGTACGTCGTTTAATGCGAGAAGCTGGCATATACTCTGTCATGACTCGTCGATTTAACAAACCAACGACAACTGTTGATTATCGTCAACGTCCCAACTTAATCAGGCATTTACCCGAAGCCAACGCTTGGAGCATGGACATCACTTATTTAAAGTTGAGTAATGGTCAGTGGGTCTATTTAGCGTCAGTTTTAGAGTTACAAACGCGTAAGATATTAGCCCATCAAATCAGTGCCACGATGGATACCAAATTGGTAGTTACAACACTACAAAGATCGCTGTCAACTGATAAAAAACCAAATTATTTACATACTGATATGGGCAGTCAGTTCACTAGTTTTGGCTTTGAAAATTTGTTAAAGCGACATAAAATTGATCATTCGTATTCAAAACTAGGACATCCATATGATAATGCCAAAATTGAAAGTTTTCACTCCCTATTAAAGCGTGAAATGATTTATCAATTCCGGTTTCCATCGATTGCACATCTAATTTTAGATGTGTCCAAGTATATTCATTGGTTTAACAACGAAAGAATCAGTCTTGCCAATCAAAAAATAAAAGTTGCCTAATCAGTTCAGCCCTAGATAAAAAACATTCCGAATTATTGACTTATGAGCAACATATTTACTTAATGGCCATAGCCACCAACCTTGTGTAAACATACCAAGGCTACCTTCGATTTCATCACCAAGTATTTTTGTGAAAATATAAATCGTATCGTCATAATTCAGTTGGATAGTGGATTTTAGGGATTCGGCCAATAAAATTTGTCGATTATTAAAGCTTAATGTCTCTAGCTCAGGTTTAAGTAATGATATAAAGTGCTCTTCATCAAAGTTTTCATAGACATTAGATATTTTTTCGGATAAAAAGTAGCCATAATTTACATCATAGTAATCTTTGACTTTAGTTCCCATTTTTTTCATTTCCTTTGGCAAATGATATATAACCATATAATTGTATATTATATTACTGACTCGTTCAATGCACCAGATATGGGATTCACAACCTGATTTGAAGCTGAAGTCATTATCTATCAACTATTTTTAATGATTTCAAGTGGTTTCATTAAGAGTGAGACTGAATTTTGATTATTCAAATTTTCCTATTCGCACCAATAAATTATATTCAATGAATTAAAAGTTTTCATTTATACATTTCTAGAGGTGCTGATGAGAAAAAAGGATTCACTCTAATGCAAACTGTTTCCAAACATAACTCAAGATTTCAAGTTTGCCAATGTTTTAAGTGTAGTCAAAGCCACATTTCAAAAATGTTTGGTTGGCGCAGAAACTTTATAATAGCTGATATGGTGGTTATCCCATCTGGGGATGTGAGAGTATTCGTTCTGAGACACTGCAATATTTGAAAAATAATATTTTAATCGTGATGTCGATCTTTCTGGCATAGTCCGAAAAGATACTACATAGAACAGATTAGAGTGACAAAAGTGTAAAATGTAGGGGGAGTGACAGAAAGCATGGCACAGGAGTGAAATGATAGAGTTATAGCAAATAAAACTGGTGCTTAAGCATCAGAAAATTATTGTCTCTCAGCCAATATAATTCAAAAACGTAATAACCAGACTGAAATATCTACTAATAGCGCACAATTTTTTGTTGCCAAAATAATCAGCTTATCGTATGATAAGTATGTACACAGATTGTGTCGAAACCTCAGTCGGTTAAATGATTGCAAAAATAAGCTTTCACACACAAAATCAATCTAAACTTATTGAGGCTTTTTTATTTGATTACAACGCTAACAATTGATATATTTCATAGTAAAAGTGCCGGCAAGATTGATTTCTAGTCGGTTTTTGTATTGTCAATTTGTAACATAAAAAGCTTGACTTATATACTGATATGTCACGTTTTTTAAAATAAAAACCATTCTCTCAACAGTTGTGAGAAAATGGTCAAAATGCGTTGAGGGGGAGTCGAACCCTCGACCTGCCGGGTAGAAACCGGCTGCTCTATCCAGCTGAGCTACCAACGCGTACTCTACTATGATACCATTTTAGAACGATTCATGAAAGAGTTTTTTTAATTCGTTATTTGATTTATACTAGAATAAGATAAACGTGGAGATTATTTATGAGAAAAGCATTTATTGCATTAGCAGCAATTATTGTTGCACTACTTATTGCATTTATAACATTCAGTCAACAACCAAAATATGCCGGCGTATCAATGCCAAAAGATGACTATCAGCATTTGAAAACGTCACGTTCTGACATAAAGGCGTTAATTAGTGATCTGAACAAATTTAATTATAAAAAGCAGGCAACGATGTCGGCTATTGAAAAAGATGCTGACAAAATTATAAAAAGTAACAGTGGTAATTTAAGCGAGGCTGATGCCCAAACATTGCGTGATGCATTGTATGGTAAAAATGGTATCGTTACAATTGTGAAAGCAGCTCAAACAGGTAAATATAACATTGACGGCAGTGTGGCGTCACGTTTTCACGACAAGTTTGATACCATTATTTTAATGTCAGTTAACGCAATCAACAAAAGTTCAGCGCAACGAGCAGATATTGTAGCACAAATGAAAAGTGATTTGAATATCGAACAGGCCATTTATCAAATTGGCGCCAAACATGAAGAATAGTTGAAATATAATAAAAGTGTTGTGACCTAGATTTGTGAGGTTCATAGCACTTTTTTAGCTACATGTAGGGCACAATAAAATAGCACAAGTAGATTAGCATTGCAACTTGCACACAAACGCCAATTATACCTGCGATAATCATGTGAGTATTATGAATAACGATGCCAATAACCAAAATCACAATTAGGATTAAGGTGTAGACAAATAATAATGTGAATGCTGACATGATTCTCCCCATACGCGCTATATGGAGATATTCTAACACAATTCATATTAATTAGCTGACACCAGATACTTGACCATTGAGTTGACTATAAATTAAAACTTAGAACATGGACAATGTGAACTAAATTATGTATGAAATTTGTGATGTATGCATATAGATTAATGTGACTGGCATGATATGATATCACTTAAGGTGACTCCGCAACACAAAACATTCTAATTCAACTATTCCTTTTCATAATTCTGAGTTTGAAAGACGTTTACCCCAACAATGGGAGCCACCGTACATAGTTTTAAATCATTATCATAAGTGTGTTACTTTTGGTTAGTGTCAGTTTAGAGATGGTATAATAAAATTAAATGCTACAAAGGAGGATTAAAACTGTGCCCAAAAAAATTGACGCTCGAATTGTGCGTACTCGGCAAATTATTCAATCAGCCACTATTGCATTATTGACAACACAGCCAGGATTTTCAATCACAACATTACTATCACGTGCCAATATCACACGGGGAACCTTTTATAAGTATTATGAAAATAAAGAGCACTTGATTTCTGAAGTCAACGATGTCATATTGAATGATTTATTGCTACATACAAAAGACACGTTCCTTGTTGCTGAAATGATTGCTAGCGTCAGTCGCCAAGCGGCATTTTATAATGCTGTGTTGAATCATCATGCTGATCCTTCTTTCCGACATGCGCTATTTGATCGTCTCCGGACACAAATGCAAACTAAAGTGAGTGACTCAACTCAGGATGTTAACCGACGATTACAGTATCAATGGGAGACAATTAACGCCGGTTTCTGGGCAATGATTGCACGGTGGTTAAGCGACGATATGAATATGACACAAGACGATTTGCTTCAAGAATTCGCAGTTTTATGGCGTGGCAATCCAACCGTTATCAAGGAAACGGGATTAGGTTTATATGATTTCACGCCCAAAGTTGCAAAATAGCACATTAGATTTGACTAATGTATTTTCAACTGGTAAAATATAAGGGTTGTTAGCAAAGCTACAACCACTCAGATCAGGTTAAAGCATGTTTGGGACTAGGGCCCGACCGCCTGTGATGGTGAGTCTAAGTATAAGGAGAATTCAATAATGGCATATGCAATTATTGTAACTGGCGGCAAACAATATAAAGTCGCTGAAGGTGACACAATTTTCGTTGAAAAGTTGGATGCAGCTGAAGGTGAAAAGGTAACTTTTGATCAAGTTGTTCTGACTGATTCAAAGATTGGTACACCATTTGTTGATGGTGCAAAGGTCGAAGGCACAGTTGAAAAGCAAGGCAAGCAAAAGAAAGTTGTTACTTTCAAGTACCGTGCCAAGAAGCATTCACATACTAAGCAAGGCCACCGCCAACCATATACACGCGTGAAGATTGATTCAATCGCGTAATCATTACTACTTGTAAAGGAGAAATAGACTTATGTTGATGAATCAAGAAAACTTGCAAATGTTCGCTCACCACAAAGGTGGTGGATCTTCAGCCAACGGTCGTGACTCAGCTGGTCGTCGTTTAGGCACTAAAGTTGCTGACGGACAAGATTTGACTGCTGGTTCAATCATTTACCGCCAACGTGGTACGCATATTTATCCAGGCGTAAACGTTAAAAAGGGTGGCGATGACACATTATTTGCTTTGACAGATGGTGTTGTTAAGTTTGAACGCAAAGGTCGCGAAAAGCGTCAAGTATCTGTTTACACACGTGAACAATACAATGAAATCGTTGCTGCTGCAAAGTAAGTAACTAGTCTAAAGACTGACTTGGGTCAGTCTTTTTTGCTATAATGAAATCAGAACGAGAAAAGAGATTAATATGACAAAATATTACGAAGCACGGCTCAAAAAGCTACAAGCGTTGCTGACTAAATTGGATTTAGACGGTATGATTGTATATCAAGGTTTTAACACAAAATATTTAACTGGTTTTGAGGGTGGAACAGGTGATGGTGTTGTCATTGTTAGCCTAAATCAAGCACGATTAATTACAGATGCACGATATGAAGAAGACTATAAGAACCGTTTGCCTGAAGGGGTTGATTTAAAAATAACCAGAGCATACTATGAAGATGCAGTTGCAACTGCCCAAGAATTTGGCATTAAACACTTGGCTTTTGAAGCAGACTTGCCATATAACATATATGATTATTTAGATGAACTATTACCTGCAAATATTGAATTTGATGCACTACCAAGTGCTATTGAAACTTTACGGGAAGTAAAAGACGAAAGTGAATTAGCTGCGCTTAGACTTGCAGCAACAGCTTCTGTCAAGGCTTTTCAGGATCTAATACAATTTATTCAACCGGGTAAAACAGAGCGCGAAGTAGCCAATGAGTTAGATCGTTTACAAAAAAAATATGGCGCTGAAAAAGCTTCATTTGACACAATTGTTGCTTCAGGGTACCGGTCAGCTTTGCCACATGGTGAAGCGACAGATAAGGTAATAGCTGATGGTGAATTGGTAACGATTGACTTTGGATATTATGTTGATGGTTATACATCAGATGTCACACGAACTATTGCTGTTGGCCAAGTCAGTGATGAATTAAAAGAAATTTATGATATTGTGAAGCAGGCAAATGAAAATGCCATTGCCATTGTTAAACCTGGCATTTCAGGTAGCGAAATTGATAAAGTCGCTCGTGATTATATTACTGAACATGGTTACGGGCAGCAATACAATCATGGTGGTGGTCACGGTGTGGGACTTGATATTCACGAAGGGCCTGCAATTAGTCCGCGCTCTAGTGATGAAATGCAAGTCGGTCATTTATTGACAATTGAACCTGGCATTTACCTTGGTGGTAAGGGTGGTGTTCGCATTGAGGATGATGTTATTGTGACTGCAGACGGATATGAAAATTTGACAGCAGATTTGTCAAAAGACTTTTTAATGATTGGAGCTTAATATGGCACAAACACGATTAGATTTTTTGGTGTTTTATCGTGGAAATTTAGTCAATGGGTTTGATTACGTTTATATTAAGCGCCATGAGGGACATGCTTTTTGGCAAAATGACAACAAATCTCAGGAAGCTAAAGATATTTTGGATCCTGAATTTGATTTCTATAATCCCCACTATAACGCTCAAGGGGAGCCCTTTAATTGGCGCTATCGTGAAAATTGGGTTGATATGACCAATGTGTGGGACCATTTTTCTCAAGAAGCCATGGCCTATATTAAAACATGGTTAACTGAATATCGTGGACCATCCTATGATGATCCAAGTCGTAACGATGAGTGGGGCGTTCGCTACCAAGTACCTGGTCAACCAGAGCGTCTCATTTGGGGATTAAATGCATTTCCAGCAAACTTGGATGACTTTTCAGAGTTTGTCTATCGTTTTGGTAAGTAGTTGGTGGAGAAGTTTTTGTAAACAATGAATTTTTATACAGCAGATACCCATTTTTATCATGATAGTTTACTAACTAGTCAAATTTTTTCACCACGCCCACAATTTTTGACAGTGGCTGATATGAATGAAACTATTATTAATAATTGGAATGCCAAAGTGAAGCCTAACGACACCGTTTATCATCTTGGTGATATTGCGATGAAATATACTAAACCAGCCAGCTTGATTATGGCACAAACTTTTGATATTTTATCGCGTTTAAACGGTCATATCGTGCTGATTAAGGGAAATCATGATAGCAGTTCATTGTTTAAATATTTGGCTAAACAGCAACTTCATAATCAGAATGGTCAACTAAAATTTGACTTTCATGAGGTTGGTGTCAGATTGAAATTTGATCATCATGAAGTGTTTTTGACGCATTATCCGATGATGTTAGGTTTAACAAAAAATCAAATTAATCTGCATGGGCACATTCATAATTACAGTGTTCACGCTAAGGAAAATATTAATGTCGGCGTAGATTCACCTGATATTGATTATTTGCCCAGTGATAGTGTGCCATTTGGTGCGCCGTTAAGTGAAAATGAAGTGATTACCATTATTGCTGGAAAAAAGAAAGACTATTTGCAGCGCGTTTAGGAGAGGTGTTATGGAAACAATTCACATATTACATACAAATGATATCCATTCACATCTTGAAAATTGGCCACGCATAGCACGATTTTTACATGAGAAACAGATGTCTTATAGTGAAGCGTTTACTTTTGATATTGGCGATGCAATCGACCGGTTACATCCCCTCACGGATGCAAGTATGGGCTGGGCAAATATTGAATTGATGAACAATTGTCATTATGATGGGGTAACAATTGGTAATAACGAAGGGCTTGTGTTGTCTCATGAGGCCCTTAATCATTTATATGATAAAGCAAATTTTGATGTCTTATTAGCAAATCTGAAAGAATTACCCAATGATAGTCAACCAAAGTGGGCGCAGAAATATAAAATTTTAACAACGGATTTGGGTACAAAAATTGGTGTTTTGGGTCTAACAGTACCTTATGAACTAACATACCCGCCGCTAGGGTGGCGACCACATGATGTCGACGACACACTAGATTATTTCCTACCAATACTGAGAGATAAAACAGATGTTGTCATTTTATTGTCTCATTTGGGGTTGCCAACAGATGAGCGACTAGCTAGAAAGTATGACATTGATGTCATACTTGGTGCGCACACACACCATTTGTTACCCCACGGAAAAATGATTAATCAGACGATTTTAGCCGGTGCAGGACGCTATGGTGAAAACATTGGCGATGTTACTCTAACGCTGGAGGGCCATCATCTTGTTAATCAAACAGCTGTGACAACACCAGTTTATGAGTTGCCAGAGTCTGTTGACGACTTCAATTTAATTAAAGGGTGGCTTAATGCAGGACGTCATGAGCTAGAATCACAGCATGTCGCAGTTTTGCCAAGAACAATTGGTACTGATGAGCAAGCCTATGATGCCCTGAGGGCTTTAAAAAGTTTCTATCAAGTGCCTGCTGCACTTGTGTCAACGGGCATGTTTGTGGAAGATCTGCCTAAAGGTGAACTCAGTCGTTATGAGTTATTAGAAAGTATGCCGCACGCCATCAACCCGATGCTGATTACACTAACTGGGGCACAAATTAAAAACTTGATGATCAGCATTGAAAAACAGACAGCTGAATTGGCCAACTTTCCTATGAAAGGGAGTGGCTTTAGGGGGAAAGTGTTTGGTTACATGCGTTTTGATGGCATTGATCGGCAGCAAGATGGTCAAATTTTATATCATGGTGAGAACCTAATAATGGATCGAACCTATCAAATTGCTACTTTAGATCATTATAAATGGATTCCTTTTTTTCCAATTATTGCTGACGCACCAAGTGAAATTACATTAAACATTATTTTACGTGAATTAATGGCAGACTACTATACTGACAAATATAAGGGATAACTAATGGATCACGAAACACTTAAAGAAAAAACGATAGCACAGCAAGCAGAGCGAAAATCAGTTTATCGTGTGACGCGTCGTGGAGATGAAATTGAAATAGACCGTCTAACGCTAGAACTAGTTGATAATTTTAAAGACGCTTTTGATGTGGACAAATTAGCCATTCGATATACACCATTGTTGGCACAATACGATTATATAGTGGGTGATATTTCAGCTGAACAATTACGGTTAAAAGGTTTTTATCACAACGATAAGCCCGTGGCGAACCAAGATAAAATACAAACCTTACAAGACTATTTATATGAGTACGTTAATTTTGGTGCGCCTTATTTTGTGTTAGAAAATATTAATCCCCGAGTCAGAGAGCCACGTGAAAACGCTTCACATAAACCAAATGCTAAGCCAAAACGTGAATCCAAAGATAATAAACAGCGTCCAAAAACAAAATCAAAGTCGAAGTCCAAAAATGGAAAACCAACGGTCAAAAAGCCATCAACTAAAAAGCGTTCATTTACGATTAAACAAAAATAAGCTTAACCAATCTGGTTAAGCTTATTTTTTAATCATCTTCTGTTTCAGGAAAATAGCTGACACCATCTTGTGAAACAATCATCGCTGATGCAAAAGTTATTTTAATGACTACCCAATCGTTACTATCTAAATCACCGACTGTATCATGCCAGCCATCAATTTGATCTTCAAATAAGTGAGAAACTGTTTGAATAGGTGTGTCTAAAATTTCAGCAATGGCGTCATTTGATCCAACCCAAGCATTCTTTTCATTGCTTGGCGCAGTTGTGAATGACACATGTGGGTTCTTCTCAATTTCTTTTACTTTTGTAGATTGACGGAAAGTTGTTATGTAAAAAAAGTTTGTCAGTGTTTCAGGTAAAGCATAGTAAGTAAATCGATTTGATGGGTGTGTGCCATCGAGACTTAAGGTAGCAATATTAACAACATGAACGCCAAGGCGTAGTGCTTCTTCAACTGGGGACATAAGATACCTCACTATTCGTATTTTAATACTATTATAGCGATTGAATGTGAACAAATTGTGAACATAGCCAAAATAAAAAAGCGCGAACCGCGCTTTCTCTCAATATTAGTCAAGTGGTACATCAACTGCCCAACCTTCAGGACCTTCTTGATCACCATATTGGATCGCAGTCAAACGATCATATAGCTTTTGAGTCCATGGCCCAACTTCAGTTTCAGAATAGAAGACATGCTTGTTGCCTTGGTGTGTAATTGATCCAACTGGTGAAATGACAGCAGCAGTTCCCATTGCACCAGCTTCAGCAAACTGATCAAGATCATTGATCGATATTGTTGTTTCTTCAGCTTCCAAACCAAGTTCTTGGGCCACAGCAAGCAAAGAATACTTTGTTACTGAAGGCAGAATAGAAGGTGATTTTGGTGTTAAGAAGCGACCATCTTTTGTAATACCAAAGAAGTTGGCTGATCCCAGTTCTTCAATATTTTCGTGAAGACGTGGATCAAGATAAACGACATCTGAGTAACCAGCTTTATGTGCTTCATCACCAGCCAACATTGAAGCACCATAGTTACCACCAGCTTTGGCTGCGCCAGTACCACCGTGTGCTGCACGATCATAATGATTTGTGACGTAAGCTGTGGGTGTCAAGCCACCCTTATAATAAGCACCAACAGGTGTTGCATAAACTTCAAAAACATAATTGTCAGCTGGATGAACACCAACCACTGGGCCACCACCAAATTCAAAAGGACGCAAATAAAGCGTTGCACCAGTTCCGTATGGCGGAATAAAGTCTTGGTTAGCCTTTGTTACTTCTTTTAAAGCGCGTAAAAAGAGTTCTTCTGGTACAGGCGCCATCATCAAACGGTCAGCGGAATTTTGCAGGCGCTTGGCGTTGCGGTCAGGGCGGAACAAGTTAGCACCACCATCTTTTCGACGGTATACTTTTAATCCTTCAAAAATATTTTGGCCATAGTGAAGGCCGGTTGCAGCTTCATTAACTGGAATGTTGGCATCTGTTTCAAGGCCACCTTCACTCCATTTACCATCTTTATAATAAGCTCGGAAACGATAGGGAAGATCATGATATTCAAATCCTAAGTTATCCCAATCAAAATCTTCGGGTTTTGCTTTCTGTTGTTCAGACATTGTCCATCCTTCTTTCTTAGAGAAATATGATAAAACTACTATAACGCTTAGAAACAAATTGTTCAACCCTTCATTTTTTAATGGTGACATGTTCAGCCTAAACAAATCATGTATAATAAGGTTATAATAATGGGGTTAACTAGAATTGGAGACAAAATGACATTACTACTCGCAGTTAAAGCATTGACGCAAGAAAACAGAGATTTTCTTGCGCAGTATGATATTGATGTTGTGACACCTGACACAGTAACTGATGATCAACTATCAGAAGTAGTCATTAGCTATGCTTGGGATAACACCATCGGGAACAAAATATTAAGTTTACCAAATACTAAATTAAAATGGATTCAGGCACAATCAGCTGGTGTGGATTATTTGCCATTGCCCTTGTTGGCAAAACGTGGTATCACTGTGACCAATGCTAGTGGTTTGAAGGCATTACCAATTGCTCAAACAGTATTGGGTTATTTGCTATATTTTGCGCGAGGATTAAATGTTTATGCTACTCGTACACACTGGGAGCCATTTACTGATCAATACTTAATTAGTGAATTGCCTGTTTTAGTGTTTGGTACAGGCCGAATTGGTCAACAAATTGCGCATCATATCAAGGCATTTGGTGGCAAAGTCTATGGTGTCAATACGAGCGGACGACCAGTAGCTGGTTTTGATGAGACATTTCCAATTACAGACTATCAAGCTGGTTTAGCTAAAGCACAAGTCGTTGTCGATGGGTTACCTGGGACTAAAGATACAGAAAATTTTTTTGATGATCATTTTTTTGCACAATTTAACCAACTATTTTTGTTTATAAACATTGGTCGTGGTACTACTTTGAACCAATCTGCCTTGCTAGAAGCGATTGATGATTCACGTGTTAAGTATGCTGCGTTAGATGTGACAACACCTGAGCCATTACCTCATGCTCATCCACTATTTGAACGACCTCAAATTCTACTAACTCAACACACAAGTTGGGGAGAAAATATTAACGCGGGTCGGGTAGGTGGCTTATTCCGATTATTCGAAAAAAATGTACCGAGTTTTATGAAAGACCAAACTTTCATCCAAAATGTGGTTGATTTGAACAAAGGTTACTAAATAGAAGATTAGCATGATGAAAAAATGCTAATTTAAAAGAGATTGTTGATAAAAATGACGTCCAATCAGCGCCAGTAGAGAGGATTTTATTCATGGTTTTAACACATCCACTAGTGATTGTGTCGTTTGATGCATTGGGCGCAGAAGATGTCGCTCAGCATCTCGATATGATGCCCAATTTGGCGCAATTAATACAGCGTGGGGCTCATGTCAAAAAAGTGGAAGGTATTTATCCGACTTTGACCTATCCATCGCATACGTCAATTATGACAGGTGTTTATCCAGCAAAGCATGGTATTGTTAATAACACTAAAATACAACCAGAACGTGGTGATTCACCGGATTGGTATTGGTATGCTAAAGATATTCAGGTACCTACTTTGTTTGATTTAGCACACCAAAAAGGACTGAAGACGGCGGCATTTTTGTGGCCGGTTTCGGCAAAAGCACCGATTACTTGGAATATCGCTGAGATTTTCCCAAATCGCATTTGGACGAACCAAGTTTTGGTTTCGTTTAATGCCAGTACGCCATACTTTATGTTTGATATGAACCGACGTTTTGGTAAGTTACGGAACGGAATTAAGCAACCCAATTTGGATAATTTTATTACTGCTGCCGCGGTTGACACGATAAAAAATAAAAAGCCAGATTTGTTGGCCGTTCATTTGGTTGATATGGACGCACATCGGCATCAGTTTGGCGTGCGTTCATCAGAAGCATACGCAGCTTTAAAACGCCTTGATGCGCATCTTGGCGAATTGATTGCAGCCACAAAAGTTGCTGGTAATTTTGAAGACACAAATTTTGTTGTCCTTGGTGATCACTTCCAAATTAACGTTGATCATATGATTCACCTTAATCAGTTGTTTGCTGAACAAGGATGGTTAGCTGTTACAGAAAAAGGCTTAATTGATGGTGATTGGCGCGTGTTAGCTAAGACCACTGACGGGTCGACATATGTTTATATCAAAGATGATAGTTTACAAGGTAAAGTGCGGTCAATTGTTAACCAAGTTCAGGGTGTTGAAGCAATTTATCAGACAAGCGATTTGATAAAATGGCATATCAATCCGGATGCTGCTTTCATTGTTGAAGCACAAAATGGTTATTTCTTTACTGATGAGGTGAACCGGCCAGCGGTTGTTGAAGCGACAAACGATGCTGATTTAGGCACGAGTGATCGTTATAAAGCGGTTCATGGTTTTCGACCTGATAAGCCTGATTATCAAACAACACTAGTATTGGCGGGCCCAGATATTGAACATATTACGATTGATGATGCGCGTTTGGTTGATGAAGCACCAACTTTTGCTAGATTGTTGGATGTTGAATTTGAGAATGTGTTAGATGGCATACCTTTAGAAAAAGTCATTAAAAGATAGGCATAATATGAACACCCTCTATCTTGAAACATGTTATGACTTATTGAAGCACCACATTCGGTGCTTTTTTGATGGTGTATTCGTTCAAATCAATTTAACACAGACGTGATATATGTTAAGATATATTTAAGTTATTTTTCGGAGAAGTCAAGTGGATAAACAATTAGAAAAACGTGAAACCAAAATTTTAGCCCGTTATAAAAGGGTGATTAAAAGTTTTGACAAAACATGGCGCGTGATTGACGATACACGTGTGCCTATTTTACGCGAGGTTCTCAGTTGGTTAGACCATCCTGACACTAAACTCAAAATCATTCAGATTGCTGGTACGAACGGTAAAGGGTCAACAGGTGCCATGTTAGGTGCTGTTTTGAAAGCTAATGGCTATACTTATGGTCATTTTTCTAGTCCTTTCATCATGGATGATCGTGAACAGATTCGTATTAATGGCGAAATGATTACGAAACATGATTTTCTGACTTACTATGATCAGGTTGTTGCAACATTTGCCGCCCACGGACATGCAATTGATTATTTATCGTATTTTGAATATTTGACGATTATTTCACTATTGGCTTTTGTGGACAATGGCGTTGACATTGTCATATTTGAAGCTGGTTTAGGTGGCTTGCGAGACGCTACAAATGCGATTGAGGCACCAATGTTGACGGTTTTCACCAAAATTAGCATTGATCATCAAAATCTATTGGGTCACAACATTAAAGAAATAGCCGAGAATAAATCAGCGCTGATTAAATCAGGGACATGGGTCATTAATTATGCTGGTCAAGATATTGACGCTACGAAAGTATTGAAAGCGCGAACAGATGCTGTTGGCGCCCGATGGTTCGAGCACAAGCGTGATGAAATTATAATCTTAAATACAACACCAGCTGGATTAGATTTGAGTATTAATGGTGAAAGCGGCTATTTTCTAAGTATGTCTGGTGCCTTTCAGGTTCACAATTTTAGTATTGTTTTACAAATAAAAGCAGCGTTAATTGAAAAAGGGATGGTCTTTGACCGCGCAAAAACAAAACAAGGATTGGCGAATGTCAGAATCTTAGGTCGCATGAATTATCATGAAGATACCAACATTTTGTTTGACGCAGCTCACAATGTTGATGGTATTAGAGGGCTGGTATCGGCGCTGAATGCTTGGCACTTGAAAATCAAGCCAACATTGATTTTGGGTGTGTTAAAAGATAAAGACTATCATGAAATGTTGGATGAAATCGTACCTTTTGTGCAACGGGTCATTACGGTTACGCCTAATAATAAAACACGCGCTTTATCAGCAGATGAACTGGCAGCCGATATTTTGTCAGATTATCCAAATATTGAGGTAGAGATTGCCAACGATGCTTCGGCAGCAATTTCACTGGCTATGAGGGTCCGTGAGTCTTCAAAAGCATTGATTGTGGTAACTGGTTCTTTTTATACTTTAAGCGCTATTCATAGAGAAGGAGGCATTTAATGCGATTTGTTCTAGCTTCAAATAATACTGCTAAAACGGAAGAAGTGGCCGTTTTAGCGCAGGCGATGGGACATCAAGTAGAAAATTATCGAAATGTTCTAGGCGAAACATTAGTTTTCCCAGCGGAAACCACGACTTCTCAAATTGAAAATGCTCGTGTTAAGGCACAATTTGTCCATCAGTATTTACCTGATGAATACGTTTTATCAGATGATACTGGCTTATATTTGTCAGCTTTTCCGGATCGCTTTGGTGTTGTGACAGCGCGAGAGTTCAAAGCAGAGGGTATCTTAGGAACTGAAGCAGAGCAACAATATATTCTTGACTTATTACGTCAACCGTCAATAGATCGATCAGGTTATTTATTGGCTGTGATGGGCTTAGCAACGCCAGACAATCGTTTGTTAACGGCACAAGGCAAAGGTGGCGTTCGAATTGCAGAAAATAGTCGACGAGGTGATTACATTGATGGCTTAGACAATATCGTTGAAGCTGAAAATGGATTGACTTTGTCAGAAATGTCAATTAATGAAGTAATTGATTATCACGATCGTTCACGTGCTTTGCAGGCACTTGTGAATCTTTTGTGAAAACATCTAGCCCGTGGTAAAATGGGAGAGATGTTTTTTTGTAGATAATATAAAATAATGAGGCAACACAATATGTCAAATTCAATAACAACATTGCCATTTTGGGATGAAGTCGTGGCAAATGCACAAATGGGTCACGATCAAAAGCAACCTTTTTTTAGTATGGCACCTATGGAAGCAGTTACTGATACTATTTTCCGCCGAGTGGTTGCTCAGGCAGGCGCTCCTGACGTCTATTATACTGAATTCACAAATGCCAGTTCCATGATTCACCCAAAGGCCAAATTTTCAGTGCAAGGTCGTCTAGCGGTAGCGGAAAATGAACAGCAACCGATTGCACAAATTTGGGGCGGACGTCCAGACGATATCGCTGGCGCTGCTAAACTTTTACCCTCAATGGGTTACCGAGCAGTTGATATCAATATGGGTTGCCCTGATGCAACGGTCATTAAAAACGGCGCGGGTTCGGATTTGATTCGTCATGAAGATTTGGCACGACAGATTGTGGCTGCGGCCAAGCAATCTGGTCTACCTGTTTCGGTTAAAACACGGCTAGGCTTCTACAAGACTGAAGAATTTAGGGAATGGTTACCCATCATTTTGCGGCAAAATGTGGCTGTGCTAACAGTGCATTTGCGAACGCGACAGGAAATGTCAAAAGTACCGGCTCATTTTGAATTCATCGATGAGATTTTGGCGATGCGTGATGATATTGCGCCACACACCTTAATCCAAATTAATGGCGACATCAAAACGCGTCAACAAGGATTGGACTTAGCAAAGGCTCATCCAGGATTAGATGGTATTATGATTGGACGGGGCATTTTTGAGAATCCTTACGCGTTTGAAAAAAGTCCACGCCAACACACTTTGACAGAATCAATTGATTTGTTAAACTTGCAGTTAGATTTATTCGATGAGGTCAATGCGACAGTCACCCCAAAACATTTTGAGGCGTTGAAACGTTATTTTAAAATATACTTGCGTGGATTCGCACATGCTTCTGCTTTACGTCAAATGCTGATGGAAACGCATTCGACTGATGAAGTACGGACTGTTTTGGCACGTGAATTAGCTAAAGTTTATGATGCTGTTGCTAATGACAAACATATTTACCGAGATAATGCTGCTGCAAGCGCAGATATGGCAGCGGCGACTGCTCGTAAGCTTGCCAGTGAAACTGATTAACGACAATATATTCAAACGCAAACCTTGAAACAATGTGAGGTATTCTTGTGTTTGAATTTTTAATTTTCAGTTAAAAATGACTTTTTAAGGTTAATTTTTAGCGATATAGCGTTTAGATTGCCCTAGGATTCTGCGCGAAGATGGTATAATTGTAATCAGTATTATAGCGTTTGCCAATATGAAAAAAGGTAAAAATAATTGAGACAAATAAAATTAACATCGCAACAAATTGAAGATATTTTAAATGAACATCATTTGTTAATCAAATCAGCTGATGTCAACGCGACATTTGACTTTTTGCATTATGATACACGTCAAGTACGTAATAATACATTATTTGTCGTGAAAGGTGCCTTTAAGTCAGAGTATTTAGCCGATGCCCAAGGTATCACCGGATTGATTGTTGAGCAACCCCTAGCAATAAATTTGCCACAATGGCAGGTCACAAACGTCCAAAAAGCATTATCATTATTGTCAATGGCTTTTTTTGACTATCCTCAAAAATCCCTTTGGATTGCTGCTGTCACTGGTACAAAGGGGAAGACTACCGCGGCTTATTTTGCATATACAATGCTTAAAGAAGCAACAAACAATCATACGGCACTTTTTTCCACCGTTGATCGTATTACGGGTCCAGAACCTCAAGATAAGAAAAAGTCTGATTTAACGACACCTGAGTCTTATGAATTATTTAAAGATATGCGCCGAGCGGTCGATAATGGCATGACACATTTGGTTATGGAAGTCAGCTCACAAGCCTATCTTAAAAATCGTGTTTACGCGTTGCGGTACAATGTTGGTGCGTTTTTAAATATTTCACCAGATCATATTGGGCCAAACGAACATCCGACTTTTGAAGATTATTTAGCGCATAAGATGATGTTATTTGATCACTCTGATGAGGTGATTATCAATGCGGAGACAGACCATTTTGATACAATTTATGCACATGCTAAAGCCGAGCATGATAAAGTGTATTTGTACAACCGTTGCATGATAACAACACAAGAAAGTGCCATTCATGAGAGCCGATTTACTGTAACAAAAAGCGATTTTCCAGAAATGATTGGGCAATATCGTCTTAATTTACCTGGTGACTTTAATGAATCAAATGCTTTAGCTGCGATGATGATGGTTGCCTTTGCTGGCGTTAAGCACGAGGCAATGGTAAAAGGTTTGGACGAAGTGTTCATTCCCGGTCGCATGTTGAGCTTACCGATTCCAAATCACGGCATTGCGTTTGTGGATTACGCTCATAATTACGCGTCCATGAGGGCCTTGTTACACTTTGCTCAGTCGCAATCACCCGAAGGTCGTGTCATCGTGGTAGTGGGTTCGCCAGGCAATAAAGGGGTGTCACGACGTGCTGATTTTGGTCGTGTAGTGAGTGAATTGGCTGACGTTGTTTATTTAACGGCTGATGACCCACAATTTGAAAATCCGCTTGACATTGCTCACCAAATTGCTGAACACATTGATAATCAATTATTAGTCGTTCATTTTGAAATGGATCGGATTAAGGCAATTCACAAGGCCATTTCGAATGCTGGACAGCATGACATTGTGATTGTGGCGGGAAAAGGCGAAGATCCTTATCAGAAAATTAACGGTGAAGATGTGCCTTATATTGGTGATTATGCCGTCGTTAAACAATTTAAGATGCAACTATAAAATCCAATAGGATTTTTTTTTGTCAAAAAATGCCGTCATTTTCTGAAAACAGGCGTATAATATAAGTGTAATATGTAAGCGGTTACAAAAGGAGAAAAGTTATGCAATTCATCAATTATTTTGGTAATGATGCCTATACAAATATTGCCATGGATGCTTGGTTACTGAAAAACTTGCACCCAAGTGAGCCAGTTTTTGCTCTGTGGCAGAATAAGCGGGCCATCATTGTCGGCGAGAATCAGAACACGTTTGCGGAGGTTAATCAAGATTACGTTGATAGCCATGATGTTCAAGTTGTCCGTCGCGTATCAGGTGGTGGCGCGGTTTATCATGATTTAGGTAATATTTGCTTTACGTTTTTTGTACCGGTTGCAAATAGTGCAAATGTCAATTTTCACCAATTTGTTAAACCGATGGCTGATGCCTTAGAGTCAGTTGGTATTCCGGTAGAAATTTCCGGCCGAAATGATTTGGAAATTAACGGTAAGAAGGTATCTGGGAATGCGCAACGTTATGCGGGTGGTTACCTGATGCACCACGGGACTTTACTTTGGAATACTGATGTTGAAGCGATGGTGAGGGCACTAAATGTTGCGGATGAAAAATTTATTTCTAAGGCAGCTAAGTCGGTACGTGCTCGTGTTGGTAACATCAAAGATTTTGCACCTGAATCGTTGACAATTGATGACTTCATTGCCAAATTACAATATTATTTGAGTGATGAGGGTCGTGATGGTGAGTATCAATTAAGCGACACGCAAAAAAAGGCTATTTTGCAAGCTCGGGATCAAAAATTCTCACAATGGTCATGGAATTACGGCAAGAGTCCAGAATTTATGTATGATAATCATGCAAAATTTGATGGAGGTGCGATTGATGTTCAGGTCAATGTTAATGATGGTCGGATCACAGACATTAACTTCACTGGCGATTTCTTAGGTGTTCGCGACTGGCGCGAAATCAAGCCAGCATTAGTTGGAATACCATTTACACCTGAAGCTGTTTCGACAATACTTGACCAAAAACGTGACGGACAATACTTTGGTAGCATTACAAATAATGAACTATTGGCAACTTTTTTCCAGAAAGATGAGGTAAAAATTCATGAGTAATCTAACAGCAACAAACCAGCAGATACTGGATTTTCAAGCACAATTAGAAGCACAAGACACATCATTTCCGATGCTGTCTGTATTAAATAATGATGGTCAAATTGTTGATGAAGAAGCACTGAAGCGTGCTGATTTATCAGATGAAGATCTTGTCAACATTATCAAAAGAATGTTGCTCAGTCGGCAATTAGATATCCGTTCAACTAAATTAGCTAAACAGGGTCGATTCGGATTCTTTGCGCCAACTGCTGGTCAAGAAGCTTCACAGATGGCATCGTCCTATGCTTTTAATGATGATGATTGGTTGATGCCCGGCTATCGAGACATTCCAGAAATTGTGGTTAAGGGTTGGCCAATTTGGAAAGCAATTTTGTGGTCCCGTGGACATGCCTTAGGAAACGAATTTACCACAGAAGACGGTAAACCTGTTAATGCATGGATACCACAAATTATTATTGGTGCGCAGTATGTTGAAGCAGCCGGTATTGCTTTGGGACTGAAGAAAAGAAATAAAGATGCCGTTGCCTATGCTTATACTGGTGATGGTGGTACGTCGCAAGGTGACTTTTACGAAGGCATGAATTTTGCGGGTGCGTACAAGGCGAATGCCGTCTTCTTTGCACAAAATAATGGTTATGCGATTTCAACGCCCCGTTCATTGCAAACAGCAGCCACGCATTTGGCAGCAAAAGGATGGGCAGCCGGTTTGCCAAGTATTGTCGTTGATGGTAACGATCCGATTGCTGTTTACTTAGCAGCCAAAGAAGCCCGTGCATGGGCAACGAGTGGTAAAGGGCCTGTCTTTATCGAGACGCTAACAGATCGTCTAGAACCACATTCAACAGCGGGTGATGATCCACTCCGATATCGGACACAAGCAGATATTGATGCTTGGTGGCAAAAAGAGCCACTGATTCGTATGCGCAAGTTTATGACTGAAAAAGGTATTTGGTCTGAAGAGCAGGAAAGTTCATACATTGACGAAGTTAATGCGCTAATTGATGAGCAAATTAAGATCGCCGACAAAGTAGACAAGCAAAAGATTTCTAATTTCATTAAGCATACATTGGAAGTTCCCGGACAGGCAATGACCGAACAAATCAGCAAGTTTGAAAGTGAGGGAAAGTGACATGGCTGTTAAAAGTTATATTGACGCAATTCGTGAGGCAATGGATTTAGCGCTAAAGAAAGATAACGATGTTGTTATTTTTGGTGAAGACGTTGGTGAAAATGGTGGTGTTTTCCGTGCTACTGATGGTTTGCAGGCTAAGTATGGCGAAGAGCGCGTTTTCAATACGCCGTTAGCTGAATCCGGTATTGGTGGTTTAGCGATTGGCTTGACTACGCAAAATTACCGCCCGATTATGGAAATTCAGTTTTTCGGATTTGTTTTTGAAGTGATGGATTCCATTGCTGGTCAAATGGCTCGTAACCGCTTCCGCTTCAACGGCACGCGCCAAATGCCAATTGTCGTGAGGTCACCTTATGGCGGCGGTACCAAAACACCAGAAATGCACGCAGATAATTTAGAAGGTATGGTGGCACAAATTCCAGGCATTCGTGTTGTAATGCCAGCTAATCCAGCTGATGCCAAGGGATTATTGATGAGTTCAATTGAATCTAACGACCCTGTCGTTTTCTTGGAAAATTTGCATTTGTACCGTTCATTAAAAGGGGAAGTACCCGAAGGCTATTACACAACACCGCTTGACACAGCAGCTGTGGCGCGTGAAGGCGAAGATGTCTCTATTATTTCGTATGGTGGCGGTGTACCAGTAGCACTAAAGGCAGCGGACGCCTTAGCCAAAAACGGTGTGTCCGCAGAAGTGTTAGATTTGCGCACTGTTTCACCATTGGATATCAAATCAATTGGTGATACGGTGACAAAAACTGGACGTGTTGTTATTGTGCAAGAAGCACAACGGATGGCTGGCATTGGTGCCAATGTAATGGGTGAGATTTCCGAGCGCTTTATTTTAAGCCTAAAAGCACCAATCGGTCGTGTTGCAGCACCTGATTCAGTTTATCCATTTGGGCAGGCAGAAAATGATTGGATGATTAAACCTGATGATGTTGTTGCAAAAGTGATGGAGGTTGTTAATTATGACTGAGATTTTTAAAATGCCAGATATTGGCGAAGGCATGGCTGAGGGTGACATCACGTCGTGGTTAGTTAAAGTTGGTGATACTGTGGCTATGGATGACCCAGTCGCGGAAGTTCAAAATGATAAGCTGATTCAAGAAATTTTATCGCCGTACGCAGGTACTGTCACCAAGCTGTTTGTTGACGCAGGCACAACTGTTTCTGTTGGCGATTCATTGATTGAATTTGATGGTGACGGTAGTGGCAACAGTGGTGATGAGAGCGCTGAACCAACAGCCAACGATACAGTTGAAGACACATCAGTTGATACAACCACTTCAGTCACACCGCAAACACCGACAGCGACTGAATTACCACAAGTTGTTAATGGACATGTTTTGGCTATGCCATCAGTGCGCCATTTAGCCTTTGAAAAAGGGATTGATTTGACTAAAGTTCCGGCGACGGGTCGTCATGGACATGTGACATTAGCTGATGTCACGGCATACCAAGCAACGGATACACCAGTAGCTGCAATTTCAAGTGAGGCATCTAATGAAACAACTGCCACAGCGGCAGTGACCAAAGATGTTGAAGTGGCTGAACCTGTACGCGAAGGTCGCCAACCAATGTCAGGCGTTCGCAAGGCAATTGCTAAAGCAATGGCAACACAGAATGCAACTATTCCAACGGTTACTAATTTTGATTCGGTTGAAGTTAGCAAATTGGTCGCTCATCGTCAAACATTTAAGACGCAATTGGCCGATCAAGACATTCATTTGACTTATTTGGCTTATGCGGTGAAAGCTTTAGCTGCAACGGCTAAAAAGTTCCCTGAAATCAACGCAAGTCTAGACATGGATACTCAAGAAGTTGTCTATCATGACGATGTCAATATGGGCATTGCTGTTAATGCGCCAAGTGGTCTTTATGTGCCAGTCATTAAACGGGCTGACCAAAAGTCAATTGTGACAATAGCTAAAGAAATTGCTGAGTTAGCAACCGCTGTTCGTGAAGGAACAATTAAGCCAGCGCAAATGCAAGGCGGTACGGTTACAATTTCTAACCTTGGTTCGGCACGTGGTACTTGGTTCACACCAATTATTAATGGTAAAGAAGTCGCAATTCTTGGCTTGGGATCAATTCTGAAAGAACCCATTGTTGGTTCAGATGGTGAATTGGCGGTCGGTCAAAATATGAAATTGTCATTGAGTTATGATCATCGTTTGATTGATGGCATGTTAGGACAGTCAGCTATTAATTATTTGAAGCAACTGTTGGCTGACCCAGCCTATATGTTGATGGAGGTGTAATCATGGTTGTTGGTGCACAAGCACGTGAAGTAGATACAGTTGTTATCGGATCAGGTCCTGGTGGCTATGTAGCAGCTATTCGCGCTGCTGAATTGGGTCAAAATGTGACGATTATCGAACGTGATCAAATTGGTGGTGTTTGTTTAAATGTCGGTTGCATTCCGTCAAAAGCCTTAATTAATGTGGGACATCATTATCGTGATGCTATATCAGAAAATCCTTTTGGTTTGACACAAACTGATGCAAAAATCGATTGGTCAAAGACACAAGATTGGAAGCAGAATACTGTGGTCAACACGCTGACCGGTGGTGTTAAAATGTTGCTCAAAAAGCATCATGTTGATATTATTCAGGGTGAAGCATCATTTAATGACAATGAAACATTAAATGTTGTTCAAGAAGATGGCCACGAATTGCTGCAATTTAACAATGCTATTATTGCGACTGGCTCTAGCCCAATCGAGATTCCGGCTTTTCCATTTGGAAAGCGAATCGTTGATTCTACTGGTGCCTTGAGTTTACCTGAAATACCTAATAAGCTAATTATTGTTGGTGGTGGCGTGATTGGTTCTGAACTTGGTGGTGCTTATGCTAACCTAGGCTCTCAGGTCACAATTATTGAAGGCTTGGATCACACGCTAAATGGATTTGACGCAGAGCTGGCTAAACCAGTCATAGATGATTTCACGAAACGTGGTGGGGTGATTGTTACCTCAGCCATGGCAAAAAGCGCTGTCCAAACTGAAAACGATGTGACATTGACTTATGAAGTAGATGGGCAAGAACAAACAGTTTCTGGTGATTATTTGTTAATTGCTGTTGGCCGGCGCGCTAATACCAATACGCTTGGTCTCAACAATACTGATGTCAAATTAAGCGATCGTGGCTTGATTGAAATTGCTGATAACATACAGACAACTGTGCCTCATATCTACGCCATTGGTGATGTGACAGCGGGACCACAATTGGCACATAAGGCAAGTTTTCAAGCTAAAATTGCTGCAGCTGCAATTTCTGGGGATGCGCATGCTCGTGACTTGCATTATTCCTTACCAGCAGTTGCCTATACAAATTATGAATTAGCAACAACAGGCGAGACACCGGAGTCAGTGACTGAAAAGCAGTTAACGGCTACAATTTCGAAGTTTCCATTTGCTGCTAACGGTCGTGCCATTTCAATTGATGAAGCAGTTGGCTTTATTCGTTTGATAAGCGATAAGACAACTAAAGCGCTATTGGGTGCACAAATTGTTGGTCCGGGTGCCTCGGATTTGATTTCTGAATTGTCATTAGCTATTGAAAATGGTCTAACGACGACAGACATTTCCCTAACGATTCATCCACATCCAACTTTGGGTGAAGCCATCATGGATGCCGCTGAAGTTGCGGATGGCTTACCAATTCATATATAATAAGCTTGACATAAACAAAGTTGCTTTTTGTAGCGACTTTGTTTTGATTGGAGGAACAGATTTTGTCAACAATGATGACAAATGATGGTGTGAGACTCGATTATCAAATATTTGGTACAGGTCAGCCCATTATTTTGGTTGAAGGGTATTCAGGGAATCAAGCAACATGGGTGATGCAGGTTGAACCACTTGTAAACGCTGGCTTACAGGTAATCACTTATGATCGTCGTAACCATGGGAAAAGCGATACGGTTGACTACGGTATGCGAATGGCACGGCACGGGCAAGATTTAGCTGAATTAATGGCACAATTGAGGCTGGAGAAGCCAATATTGATGGGACATTCAATGGGCGCCAGCACCATTTGGGCTTACTTATCCTTATATGGGGATGCCAACGTCAGAGCTATCATTACTGAAGATCAGCTTCCAAAGATATTGCGAGATGATAGCTGGCCGTATGGCATTTTTAACGCTGATTTGACGATGATTTGGACAGCAGCGACAAAACTACCACATACAAAATTAACGCGATTGAAACTGTCAGAAACAGTCAAACATGCGTTGGCTGATAACTATCAACCATTTGACTTTCAGTACAATGAACCACTACTATTAGACAGCTTAATGCAAGATTGGCGTGATGTGTTACGTCGTGAGCAGGTGAAGCACTTATTCATTGCTGGTCAAGACTCGCCACTTTGGCCGTCGGTACATGTTGAAACAGTTGTCGCCATGTCAAAAAATGGTCAAGGTATCACTATTGATAAAGCGGGACATATTCCTCACATTGAGGCACCAGATCAATTTAATGATGCAGTCCTAAATTTTGTTAGAACGATTATGTAAAAAGCAATCCAGACGTATATTTAACGTTTTGAAGTGAACCCAATAACTTGGACAAAATAAAAAAATGTCCAGAAAGTTATTGGGTTTTTCTATGTCTAAATATTCAAATGAATTTAAATTAATAATCGTCAACGAATGGCTGGTTGGTCAAAATGG